>JASLAE010000510.1 GCA_030147305.1 Cesiribacter sp. | reverse complement strand
AATACAGCAGGTGAACCGTTAGGAACTGGTACACTTCGTGAAAAGCCCACTGTTTGTGCTCCTAACGGGGGTAATACAACAGTAACGCTGGCGCCACCACCACCAGATTTTAATGATGGCGATGATTTGCCTAACTTCTTTGGCACATCTGCCGCAGCACCTCATGCGGCAGGGGTTGCAGCCCTGTTAATAGAAGCGCACAACAGGTACAAAGGTGAAGATTTATCGCCCACCCAGGTGCGCGAACTGCTGCAATCTACAGCCCTGGACATGGCTCCGCTGTCTGGCAGTAAATTTGATTTTGAAACTGGCTATGGCTTTATTCAGGCAGATGTAGCCTTAAATACCTTTGCCAGCCCAAGGGCTGTATTAAATGGTTTAACCACTGCCGCTACCCCCGAAATTGGCGGTGGTCCCTATGAGGTAGTAATCAATGGTGATTTCCTCACCCAAAATTCCGTGGTTTACTTCAATGGAGCACCCCTTGCTACAACCTTTAATAACACTCAGCAGGTAACCGCTGCCTTGCCCCTGTTATCGGGAAACTACCCGATACAGGTATATAACCCTCCCCTGCTGGCGGGAGGCAGTGACGGAGGCTTTTCCAACACACTTTACTTCTTTAACAACCCGGTTATTACCATTAAGGCAGCGGATAAAACAAAACTGTTCGGAGAAACGCTCCCTGAGTTTACCGCTGCTATTACAGGCCTGCCACTGGGCGTAACAGCTGAAGACCTGGGGCTTACCGACCTTCAGTTTGCCACCACGGCAACAGAAACCAGTAATGCAGGCTTTTATGCGATCAACGTCGCTAAACCAGACCTATCAAACCCAGACTATACCTTTGAATTTCAGCCTGGTATTTTATCGGTACAAAAAGTACCCCTGGTGGTGCAGGCTAATAACCTGCAAATAGTTTATGGCGATAAAGTAGAAGGAATCAGCTATACTTATAAGCTGCCCGCCACCTTTAAAAACACGGAAGCTGCACAGCAAACCCTTGTCAACAACATCAGCCAAACACATGCTGCAGCTATTGCCAATGCCATTGCCATTGTAGATGCCAGTGCTATAGTAGATGCAGCAGCCATTGCGAACAGAAGTTTCCTGGTTAGTGCAGCGGCCATTGCCAATGCGGCAGCCATTGCCAATGGAAATGAAGCAGTTTATGTAGATGCGCAAATACTGAATACCTATGATCCCGTTCCGGTCAATGGCTTTGTGAGCGCTTCAGCCATTGCCAATGGCGTTGCCATTGTAGATGCCGCGGCCATAGCAAATGGTGTTGCCATTGTAGATGCCGCGGCCATAGCAAATGCCTCTGCCATTGCCAATACCGAAACCAATACCCTCATAGGGGCTGGCAGTAATGAAAGAACACTTGTGATCTTTAGCGGAGAAACCACCATTGAATCGCTAAGTAGTATTCCGCTGCTTACGGGACTTACAGCAGGTAGTATAATTGTACCTGCCGCCTTTATACCCCCTGCCACCAGCAACAATTATCTTGTATCTTATGAAAATGGCCTGTTGAATGTTGCGCCAAGAAACCTAACTATCACCGCAGAGGATAAGGTGATTTGCCTGGGAGATCCTGAGCCGGAATACTCAGCTACCTTTAATGGATTTGCCAATGGAGAATCGGCAGATGATCTTGACGGAAGCCTCACTTATGTGGTCTCTCCCACTACCGACCCAAATGCATATGTGATTACGGCCGAAGGCCTCAGCTCTTCAAATTACAACATCAGTTTTGTTGCTGGAGACTTGTATATGAATCCGGGTGGCCCTGGCGTTGGCCCTACTTTAGAGTGTGTGGAACGGGTGTCCAAGACACAGTTTAGGGCTTACTTTTCATACCAGAACAATAATAACTCCATCATACGCATTGCTGTGGGAGAAAAGAACCGGATAGATGGGCTGGGTAATTATCAGCTGGAAAGCCCTGTTCCTACTACTTTCCTGCCCGGTCGGCATTTTGCTTTTTCAATGTTGTTCGATGGGCAGCCGCTTAGCTGGAAACTACAGGTTTGCAGCCCCGAAATTTATTCTTCTGCTACTGCTTCCTCTTCCAGTGCCAGCACTTCCCGCTGTAAGGAAACTAGCCTCACGAGCAGAACCATGGAAAATGTGCAGCCGGAAGCACAAACAGCAATAAAAGGTATTCTTACTTACCCCAACCCGGTAAAAGATAAGCTGACAATTGACCTGCAGGAACATAAAGAGGTTGCCATGCAGATCCTGCTCTATGATGCACTGGGGAGACTACAACTATCGGCAACTCATTTGTACAGCTCAGGCAATGCGCTGGTACTGGATATGAACAGGTTGAAAGCCGGTATTTACTTGTTAAAGGTCACAACGGGAGATACGCAACAACAGATCAGAATTATTAAGCAATAAAAGAATAGCAATTAGAAACTGTCACCAAAACCTCCTATAAACAGGCTACAGCAGGCAAAAAACCTGTTGTAGCTTTTGCATTTGTGCAGCTCAAGACTATGAATGAAACATTTTCTCTCAGCAACAAAGGCAAACTCATTGATAAGAGGTAATAAACTTTACCATATGAAAAAGCTCTACTTTATTTTAATGCTGTTTTTATATGTAGCTACTGCTGCGGCCCAAACCAACAAGCTCGATAGTCTTGGGCAGGCACTCCTAACAGCCAAAGATACAAGCAAGGTTAACCTGTTACTTGAAATCAGCAAAGCCTACATTGGCACCGATCATAAAAAGGCTATAAGCTATGCCAAACAAGCCATTACACTTGCCCGGGCAAACAAATTTCAGAAAGGGGTTGCCTATGGTGATAAAAATATAGGGCTTTCCTATTACGTAGAAGGTAATTATACCGAAGCCCTGGAATTCTGGGAAAAGTCTTTACAGACATTTGTAGAAATAGAAGATAAAACGGGCCAGGCCAATCTGTTGAGTAACATTGGGGCCATATACTTTAACCAGGGGTGGGATGCAAAAGCAATTGAGTATTACCTGGAATCCCTACAGGTATCGGAAGAAATTGGTGACAAGCTGCGGATGGCAACTGTGCTTTCTAACATAGGAGCTGTCTACAACAACAATCCGAGTACCCATGATAAAGCATTGGATTATTATCTTAAAGCCCTGCCACTAAGTGAAGAAATGGGCTATAAAGCCGGCACAGGCACCATTTCTGCCAACATAGGGGAAATTTATTTGGCCAAAGGCAATGATGAAGAGGCCCTGGTTTATTTCAACAAAGCCATTGTGCTGCTGGAGGAAACCAACACCAAAGAAAGGGTAGCATTTTGCCTGAACAACATTGGTAAAGTATACACCAAAAGAGGAGAGTTTACCAAAGCCATGGAGTACCACCAGCAGGCCCTGGCCACTGCAGAGGCTATACCGGCAAAGCTGGAAATAACCCAGTCGCTGATTGATATTGGTCAACTATACAATAAAATGGGTAATGTGGCAAAGGCACATGCTACTTTTAAACGTGCCGAAGCAGTTGCACTTGAGCTGGGGGCTTTCCTGCAGCTTAAGAATGTATTTGAAGGGCTGGCGCTTACCTATAGCCAGATGGGAGATTTTAAAAGGGCTTTCGATTACCAAAACCAGCTGCTGAATGTTAAAGATACCCTCTACAATGCAGAGACCAATAAGAAAATCGTAAACCTGCAGGCCAACTACGAGAGTGACAAGAAACAGGCACAGATAGACCTGCTTACCAAAGATAAAGAGCTGCAGGAATCGGCCCTTCAACAACAGGCTCTGGTAAGAAATGCCCTGCTGGTAGGCTTACTTTTTATCCTGGTCTTTGCGTTCGTACTCTTCAAAAATTACCAGAACAAGGCTTATGCCAACAGGCTTTTAACCTTAAAGAACCAGGAGATCAACCAACAAAAAGAAGAAATAGCTGCCCAACGCGATCACCTGGAGAAAACTTATAACAACCTGGTAAACGCCCAGGGACAGCTGGTACAGGCAGAAAAAATGGCCTCCCTGGGTCAGCTTACTGCCGGTGTAGCCCATGAGATCAACAACCCCATCAACTTTGTTTCTGCCGGCATCGATTCCCTGCGGGCAAATTTTTCGGATATTATGGAGGTAGTGCAGGAATACCTAAGCCTGAATCCGGCAGAAGACAACCAGCAAAAACTAAAAAGATTGCATCACCTAAAGCAGGAGGCAGAATTAGAAGAGCTGATTGAAGAATCTGAGCAGCTCTTTAAAAGCATTAAGAACGGCGCTGTACGAACCACAGAAATTGTTAAAAGCCTCAAGAACTTTACCCGGCTTGACGAAAGCAATCTTAAAAAAGCAGATATCCACGAAGGCATTGACTCTACCCTGGTGATTCTGGGCAGCCAGCTAAAAGACCGGATAAAAGTAATCAAGAAATATAGCCCGCTTGAACCGATCAACTGTTATCCGGGCCAGCTTAACCAGGTCTTTATGAATATCCTCAGCAATGCTGTACAGGCCATTAAAGGTGAAGGAATCATTAGTATTCAAACATACACCCAGGGTGCATGGGCTGTTATAAGCATCAAAGACAGCGGCATTGGTATGCATGAGGAAGTGAAAAAACGAATTTTTGAGCCCTTTTATACAACCAAAGATGTAGGCGAAGGTACTGGCTTGGGCTTATCCATTACTTATGGCATTATAGAGAAGCACAGGGGTAAAATTGAGGTAAACAGCGCCTATGGCCGCGGAACAGAATTTATACTCTACCTGCCGCTTAACCTGAGCGAAAACGGGGAAATAGAAAATAGATCGTCAAACCTAATTGAAGTTGTTAAAGTGTAAGCAAAGGCTGGTAATGACCACCATGGAAAGTCTCATTTTTTAGACTGCTAATTATACTCTTATGGAAAATTTAATGATAGATAGGCTGATAGCTGCAACCAGCGAGGGGCTGGAAAAGCCGGAGATTCTTTACATAGATGACGAAGAAGACAATCTTCTGGTTTTTAAGTCTACGTTTAGGCGGCATTATAAAGTGCACCTGGCAAAATCCGGAGAGGAGGGCATGGAGATCATTCAAACAAACGACATTAGTCTTGTCATTACCGACCAGCGCATGCCGCGCATGACGGGGGTTCAGTTTCTGCAGAGCCTGCCCGAAGACAAGGACATGATCCGGATGATCCTCACTGGCTATAGCGATATCGAAGCCATTATAGAAGCTATTAATACCGGAAAAGTGTATCGCTATATCTCTAAACCCTGGAGCAAAGAAGAACTTAAAATTACCCTGGACAATGCGCTGGAAGCATACAAGCTGCGGAAAGCTAACAGAAAATTACTGATGGATCTTCAGGAGGCCAATGAAGACCTGGAACGTAAGGTAATGGAACGCACCTTCCAGGTAAATGTGCAAAAGGTAGAAATTGAAAAACTGCTGCTCAACATCCTACCCGCAGAAACAGCCCAGGAACTAAAGGAAAAGGGGTATGCCACCCCACGCTTTTACGAAAGCGCCACCATGCTCTTCACTGATTTTATGGGTTTTACCAAAATTGCAGAAGGGCTGAATCCACAGGATCTGGTCTCGGAGCTAAATGCTTGTTTTGTAGCTTTCGACGAGATCATAGAAAAACACAGCCTGGAAAAGATAAAGACCATTGGAGATGCGTACATGTGTGCGGGAGGGCTGCCGGTAGAGGATCAGGACCATGCGATCAATGCCGTGCGGGCAGGGCTGGAAATTCAGTCTTATGTAAAACAATTTAATCTTAACCAGCTGGCCCGCGGCCTGATGCCCTGGAACATACGCATTGGCATTCATACCGGACCGGTGGTAGCAGGTGTTGTAGGCAGAAAGAAATTTGCCTACGATGTATGGGGCGATGCGGTGAACATTGCCAGCCGGATGGAGTCCAGCGGAGAAGCCGGTAAGGTAAACATATCACATGCTACCTTTAACCTGGTAAAAGATTATTTTAACTGTATCCACAGGGGTAAAGTATCTGCCAAGAACAAAGGCGAGATTGATATGTACTTTGTAGAAAATGTGCTTGTACCCTATACAATGAATGGAGAAAGATAAAACATTGTATGCCCTCTTTCTCCATAGAATTATAGTCTTTATTCAGTCAAACTTCAGGATCTGCCCTCCTGTCTGTCCCTTCAGCACAACAAAGCGGCTCTTTTTAACAGGCTAATGCCCGGGGAACCTCTTTGGCCATCAGTTCCTGTAAGCCTATGCTTTACAGGTATTCTGTAGCGCACCCATAGCCGGTTGCCACTATTCTTTCATAATTGTTCCTATCCAGAAAGCCGAAATTAGCCACCGGCGGACTCATAAACAGTTCCAGATCCGGAATCTGATTACGCTGGTGCGTAATGCTGGCCAGTACCATAGATTAATCATGATGGAAGCAATGCTTGGCGCTTTGTATCGCTTCAGGAAAGGCAAAAACCTGGACAGGAACAGGTGCCAACCAATCCTCTTTCGATAAACGCACCAGCATACAGTCTCGCACAGCATAAACCGTAGCAGTGCGGGCCTCGCCCATAATCGAAGCCATTTGGTACAATAATTCCAC
>JASLAE010000476.1 GCA_030147305.1 Cesiribacter sp. | reverse complement strand
ATAGACTCATACCATCATTAGCTTTCCCAGCCTCGTCATACACCCCGATCTGGATCCAGTCGTTCATCGGAACATCTGTTTCAGCCCCTTTCTTATCAACAGTAAATTTCCTCGCTTTTACATCCAGCTTTACTTTCCATTTACCTAGACTTATTTCTGAAGCGATGACGCTTTCTGTTTTCAATTCCCAGAAAGTATTCGTTGCAAAAAGATCATGTAACAGGTACCGCGGCTAAACAGTATTGACCACTTCAATAACATAAAAACCTAAATAGGCAGTTAAGGACGACAACCTACGATATATCGTAGATCAGCTTCATCGAAAATGCAATAGATTACTTAAATCTTTTACCAAGATACATAGTAATTGATTAAAACAATAATTGCCACTTCCATTCGTCTGATTTGAGATATTCATTCCTATACCATACATGCCGACGCTTATGTTTCCTCCTTCGCATATAATAATTGAATGCTTCAATGGTTAATATGATAATGAGTACAAGTAAGTTCTCCATGGTTCATGTTATGAGTCTCATGAGTCCATTTAGTTGGTGCAGTGCGTGTGCTTTTCTTTAGGCTATTGTTGGAGTTAAAGGTTAATGCTTTAAAGGGATTAGTGCTTGCTGCTGTACGGGCATTTATAATCGTCAGCTTAAATATATTAATAAAGTAGAATAAGGTTTATCTGTTGTGAGCCCTTGTACGTTAGGCGGTATATTGGCGAGCGCATGTTGTAGCACGTTTTTATTTTGCTGATTCGTGAATATGAACAATTTTCCATTGACCATCTCTCTTTTTCCAAACGTAAGTATAGGCACCTGTTCCAACGTCTAAGACTTTGTTATCAAGTGTTATCAATTCAGCTAATGCTGTAAAACCAATTAAAGCTGCATCTTTAGCAAGAACCTGAACTGCCGGGTTTTCTACTTTCATTTTGAAACTCTTTGTTCCTTTCAGGATTTGGGGATACACTTTTTAAATTCCTCATTACTACCAACTGATAATTTCATATTGCGGTAATATCTAAAGCTGCTGTCTGAATGAAATTCGGCTACCTTGAGCATATTAATCGTTCCCCAGGTCTGATTATACTTGTCGGTAATAGCAAGAATTTCTTCGACTATTTTCTCAGTTTCTTTATCTGTTTGCCCATAGGTAATATGACAAGTCAGTATTATAACTATGAAAAATGAAATTGATTTCATAACGCCTTTTTAATGTGCTACAACGTGAAAGGGCTTTATGCAGCATGGGTGTTAGAGAAACTTCAGCTCAGCCTCTTTTGTGTTGCTAATTAAAGATAATCTGGTCCCAACTTTTTCAAGAGCCAATGTTTTATAAAACCAGTGTTAGCAGCTGTTTAGTTCTAGTTTTTTAACCTAAAGCGGTTACGTAGGAAAAGTGAAACAGTATTTCACCCATTTATACAAAATCCACCGCCACTTATTCATTAGACATTGCCTTCGCCATACAGCACTTCTACTTTTATGAAACAATTCAGGCAGCTTTTTTTTAATGATAAGGCGTTTGTAACAAAACAATATGTAATTCAAATACAAAATTTAAAAACATGAAAAAGAATTCTTTTTTACTACCTATTATGGCTATGGTCATTGCTTTCACTTCATGCAAAAAAGAAATTGCAATGGAAGAAGAACAACAATTAGAATCTAAATCAATGAACAATAAGGAAAAAATGGCCGTTCCAATTAAAGGGGAGTATACGACTTCAGCAAAAATTCTAGTTGGACCTCCCATCATAAAGCAAGAAATAACAGGTTATGGTCAAATCTCTCACCTTGGAAAAAGTACTTTTGTGGCTTATCCCACAATTAATTTGACCATGCCGCCTCCTTTCTACTTAAGCGGTACAGCTAAATTTACATCAGCTAATGGCGATGCTTTTTATACTTCTTTTACCGGATCAGCTACGCCAAATGGCCAAGGTGCCAATAATGTTGTTATGCATCACACTATTACTGGAGGTACCGGCAGGTTTGAAGGCACAAAAGGAAGTTTTCTTGGCAACACCGTGACAGTTCCAGGTCATACAGAAGGTGTTATTACATACGAAGGAACAATAAGTTATTAATCAGCCATGCTGCATCCGGCTTTTATAAAAGCTGGATGCTCTTTAGATGCTTATTTTATAGAGTAAATAAAAGAAGGTAAATTTAGTATTGACCATTTGCATATTTTATGCGATTTGTATATATAACCATATTGCTTTTTTTTACGTTGGGTGGGATTGCCCAAACAACACAAATCAATGCATTAAAAAATTTGGTTCCAACCCTGTCAGGATATGCAAAGGTCGATTGTTTCAATAACATAAGCCAAGCATTTACCTTCGACTTTATTCATACTGATTCAGCTATTCGCTATGCCAAGTTAGCATTAGCAGATTCTGATGCTGCGGACTACCATAAAGGAGCAGCCATTGCATACATATTAATTGCTGAAAATGAGGGTAGAAAATTAGGTGATTTGAACAGTATGATCCAGCACAGCAGGCTTGCTGTTTCAAAACTGAAACACTCAGATGAACCCTCAATACTTTCTTATGCTTACCGCTTGCTTGGATTAGCTTACACCTTAAAAGGGGAAGCGGATAATGCTGATAAAAATTTATCAAAGTCCTTACAAATTGCTATTGAATC
Source organism: Cesiribacter sp. (assembly GCA_030147305.1). Lineage (GTDB taxonomy): Bacteria > Bacteroidota > Bacteroidia > Cytophagales > Cyclobacteriaceae > Cesiribacter. Next base: position 208 of record JASLAE010000476.1, on the reverse strand, counting down.
AAAGAATCAAAATAGTATTGGCTGGGCAATGCAATGCATCGGGTTCAAACATGCAAAGAGTGGCACGTACTGGAAAGCCTTTGAGTACCTGATAGAGAGTCAATTGATTGGTAAGCTAACCAAGGATTCATTGCTTACAGGAATTTCGCTGGCATTTATAGCCCGTTCATTCAATCATTCAGGAGATCCTGCAACCGCATTAAAATAT
>JASLAE010000443.1 GCA_030147305.1 Cesiribacter sp. | reverse complement strand
TTTCCTGGTTGCCATTTTATTCAGTTTAGCCATTGCCGGAATTACCATTGTGTACCGCTCAGTACGGGCGGCCCTTGTAAACCCGGTGCATAACTTAAGAAATGAGTAAGGTATTAACGAATGAGTTTTTTAATTTCCAGTGAATGCGCGAACCACTGGCGCCTATGGTATTAGGATTTCAAAATGTTTGGTCTGGCTTCCTTTGCTGCCGAATAGTGCACAAAAGAAGTGGGCATTTACAAGGTGTTGGTAACTATTGTTCCTAGCATTGTATTCCTGCTTTCCAATGATTTTCTGAAACTGGTGCTGATGGCAGCCCTCATCGGCTTTATCTCCGTGAGTTTTCAAACGTTCAAAGCAACCAGATCAAACCCAGTGAAGAATTTAAGAACAGAGCAGAGGCCGGTATCACTAATGCTAAATGCAGCTCTCGCGAATGTTGAGTACCCGTAAACGATTAATCTTATGTTCAAGCATAGCTTACTACTGATTTACCGCAACTTACTTCGGTTTAAGAGTACGTTCTTCATCAATCTGATTGGTTTGTCTACCGGCTTAGCCTGTGCTTTGCTCATTTACCTTTGGGTGAATGATGAACTACAGATAGACAAATTTCACGAAAAAGACAGCCAGCTTTTTCAGGTAATGCTGAACCACCAAAACACAGGCGGTATAGCAACTGCCCATGCCACGCCAGCACTTTTAGCCGAGGCGCTGGTAGATGAAATGCCGGAAATTGCCGATGCGGTAGCAACTACTTCTGGTATAGAAATGCCCTTATTCAGACTTACAGTGGAGGATAAAAGTTTTAAGGCCACCGGGCATTTTGTAGGAGAAAACTATTTCAAAATGTTCTCCTATGCTCTGATTCAAGGAGATAAGAATAAGGTGCTGTCGGATAAAAGCTCTCTTGTTATATCGGAAGCACTGGCTAAGAACTTATTCGGAACATCCGAAAACATCATTGGTAAAACGGTGCTGTTTCAGGAGGACAAACAGCTCCAGATTTCCGGTATTTTTAAAGGCACGCCGCCCACTTCGTCAGACCAATTCGATTTTCTGGTGTCTTTCGAGCATTTTAAAGACCTGATGGGCCCTGAACATCAGAATTGGGGCAACACAGGGCCGCGTACGTTTGTGCTGTTAAAAGAAGGCACCGATCTTCATACATTCAATACTAAAATTGCCGGCTATATAAAGTCAAAGGTAAAAGGGTCTAATGCAACAGTTTTTCTAAGAGCTTATTCAGACAAATACCTTTACGATAATTATGAAAACGGTGTCCAGGCGGGGGGTAGAATAGCGTATGTTCAGCTCTTTTCTATCATCGCCATTTTTGTATTATTGATTGCCTGCATCAATTTTATGAACCTGTCTACAGCCAGGGCCACCCGCCGGCTGAAGGAAGTAGGGATCAAAAAAGCCTTGGGTGCCCACCGTAAATCGCTCATTGGGCAATACCTGGGAGAATCCATGGTGATGACGGTTTTGTCTTTATTGCTGGCGCTCTTCCTGGTGGTGCTTTTGCTGCCCCATTTTAACCAGATCACCGGCAAGCAGCTTTCCCTGAATTTTGATGTTCGCCTTATTTTATCCATTCTGGCCATTACCTGCATTACCGGATTAGTAGCCGGTAGTTATCCAGCCTTATACCTTTCCGGCTTCAATCCCATTACCGCTTTAAAAGGGAAGTTAAGCAGCTCGGTGGGGGAAATTTGGGCCCGGAAAGGCCTGGTGGTTTTTCAGTTTACACTATCTGTCATATTTATTGTGGCTGTATTGGTGGTATACCAGCAATTAAAATATGTGCAAACCAAAAATCTGGGATATCATAAAGAGCAAATCATCTATTTTCAGAAGGAAGGCAGGGTAGCACAGGATGAGAGTCTATTTCTTGCAGAAATTAAGCGTATTCCCGGAATAGTGAATGCTGCCAGTACTTCCCATAGTTTCCTGGATCAACAAAGCTCAACTACAGACCTGCAATGGGAGGGAAAGCATCCGGATGATATTATTCAGTTTGAAATAGCCAAAGTAAGCTACGATATGATCCAGACCCTTGGCCTGCAGCTGAGTGCAGGAAGGGCATTTTCCATAGAATTTGGTTCCGACAGCTTAGGCATAATCCTGAATGAAGCTGCTGTTGAAATTATGGGGATTGAAAACCCGATAGGAAAAAAAATTAAAGTTTGGGGGGAGGACCGGCAGATTATAGGTATAGCCAAAGATTTTCACTTTCAATCGCTACATGAAGAGGTAAAACCGCTGTTTTTCATCATAAAACCAGACGATACCTATATGGTAATGGCTAAAGTGGAAGCCGGGCAGGAAAGAGAAACGATCAGCAGGCTCCAGCACTTTTATAAGGACTATAACCCTGGCTACACGCTTGATTATAAATTTTTAGACCAGGGCTACCAGGCCCTCTATGCCGCAGAGAACCGGGTGGCTATTTTATCCAAATACTTTTCCGGAATTACCATCATTGTTTCCTGCCTGGGTTTGTTTGGCTTAGCAGCTTTTACAGCCGAAAGAAGACGGAAAGAAATTGGTATCCGAAAGGTATTGGGTGCAAGCCGGCTCAGTATTGTCTATCTGCTCTCCGGCGATTTTACCAGGCTGGTAGGCATTGCCATTTGTATTTCTTTACCCCTAAGCTATCTGCTGGTACGAAACTGGCTGAATGATTTTGAGTACCGGATAGATTTAACGTGGTGGTACTTTGTGGGTGCCGGACTGGCAGCCCTGACTATTGCCTGGCTCACGGTGGGCGTACAGGCGGTAAAAGCCGCTACCGTTAATCCGGTAAAGAGTTTAAAGGATGAATAAGGGGAGAAGTTTGAGGTAAAAGGATAGCCAGTTTCACAGGTTAAGAGGTGTAGCGTAGCATCTTGCCAGCTCCAAATTACTTTTGAAATCTTGTAATGGATCAGGGCTAAGGTCGTCTCTAAATTGTAAGACAATCAGCAATTAAATAACCAGACCTTAAACTATCAAAAGCATGAAAAAATCATTATTACTGGCCTCGGCTTGCCTGGCTATCACCACAACTAGTTTTGTGACTATGGATATTGCCAGGCCCGATAAGAAAATCAAAGAATCAGCAGTAAGCTCAGTCCAGGTAAGTGAAGAAGATGAAAAGGGCGAACCGCTTACCTTCCGGATAAATCTGGACAACGTTGAAAGTAATCAGATACAAATAGAGGTGTACGGGAGCTCGGTGCATGTAATGGGACATGACGCTGATGAGGTGGTGATAGAAACCAGGAGCTATGATTTGCCTGAAAGGGCTGCTGGCTTACGTTCCCTGTTCAGCCAGGTTGAGGACAACACCAAGCTGGGCATGTCGGTATTGAAAGAGGATAATACACTCAGGATTATACAGGCTAACCGGCAGGAGGGAGAGTACACCATTAAGGTGCCTAAAAATGTGCGGGTGGTCTATCACGAAGAAAACCCACACGGCGGTGACTTTAAGCTTACCGATACTGCGGGAGAAATTGACATAGAGTTGCTCCATGGCAATGCCACCCTTACCAATATTACCGGTCCGGTAAAAGCCAGTACCGTTCATGGCAACATAGACATTATCTTCACTCAGCTGAATCAGGCCAAAGCCAGTACCATTAATTCTGTTCACGGGCCTATTGATATTACCCTGCCAGTTAATACCAGTGCAGATTTTGAGTTAAGTGCCAATCACGGTGAAATTTATACAGACTTCGACATCATTCGCGCCACTGACAACAAAGGGGGACTGACTAAAATAGCCGGTGGGGAAACCATCCAGGGGAAAACTAATGATGGTGGTGTAGCCATGAATATTTCCACAGTGCACAGCGATATTTATATCCGCAAAAGCAAATAATCAAGCTACTAATTAATCAAAACTATGAAAGCTATTACTGCCTTTGCTTTACTGTTTTTCCTGTTTACAATTCAAATACAGGCCCAGCAAGAAGTTGTGGAAAAAACAATGTCTTTACCCGATGATAAGAAGGTTGATTTAAACTTTGGCTTTGGTAATAACATAAAGATTACCCCCTGGGATAGAGAAGATGCCTCCATTAAAATGACCTATTCCGTCAATGGCGGACGTCTGAATGATGCCTTGAAGTATACTTTCAAGGCAGAGAATGGTGTGGCGCGCATCGATGTAAAATTTGATAAAGAGATGCTGAAAACCGGGAGGCCTGAAGACTGCCCGGAAAACGGCCAATACAACAGCTATTATAATGCGGAAGGCACTCAGATGTACTCATGCTATCAGATAGAATATGAAGTTTTTGTGCCCCGTGATGCGGATCTGAATGTGGAAAGCATTCATTGTGACATTGAAATAGCGGGCTTGACAGGGCCTGTGCAAGCCAAGTCGATCCATGGATTTGTTGATATGAACTGGCCTCAGCAAAAGGGAGCTGAGCTAAGCTTTGTATCAATCCATGGCGATGTATTTTCAGATATGAACATTGATTTCTCCAATAAAAAAGATCGGAATCGAATAACTGGTGTGCTCAATGGCGGAGGTACCAGAATTGAGCTGGAGGCTATCCACAGCAATGTTTATTTCCGGAAACAGAAATAAAGCACCACTTGTCCTCACGGTCAGAGAACATTTTATAAAGTTTTAGTAGGTAGAGAGTGTATCAAAAGCGCACAGCTGTTGTACGATATCGCACAACAGCTGTGCGTGTACCCTTGGTAAAATACTCTATTTCAGCGCATTGTAAAATTGGCACACCCTCTGTAGCTAGTTTAAAGGAAGTCTTGATAATTTTTATTCCAATTCATTTTTGTTAATGCTGTTACTGTTGAATACCACCATTATGAAAAATCTATTCACATCTACCCTGGTCATGCTGCTGGCACTGTTAATTCTGCCAGCTGTTTGTATGGCTCAAAAAAGTAATACAGCTTCACCTTACATGGCGAAAGAATTTACCGTACAGCAACCGGGAAATTTAAAGGTTGAGACCTCCGGAGGTAGCATTGAGGTTTTAGCCCAGGAAGGCAATACGATAAGGGTGGAAATGTACCTGCAGGTAGGTGAGAAAAAGATAGCTCCCGGAGATGCAAAAGGTGAAAAGATTCTGGAAGACTTTAACATTGATATTTCTCAATCAGCCAATACTGTATCGGCTATAGCAGAAAAGAAAAACAATAAGAACTACAATGGCAACAATTATCCGAGCGTATCCTTTACCGTTTATGTGCCCAGGCAAATATCCACTAACTTAAATACAAGCGGGGGTTCTATCCGTTTGGAAGGCATAGAAGGCAATCAGGATGTTGAAACCAGCGGGGGCAGCCTTAGCTTTAAAAATCTTACCGGGAAGGTAGAGGGCAATACTTCAGGGGGTAGTATCGATATTAATGATTACACCGGGACCTTAAATGCGCATACCAGTGGCGGAACAATCAATCTGGAGGATTCCAAAGGGGAGTTGAATGTTCACACCTCTGGCGGTACCATTAATATAGAGAATGTGCAGGGCAGCATTGACGCCAGTACCAGTGGTGGGAGCATAAATGCAACGCTGCTGACAATAGATAAATATGTAAAGCTTCACACCAGCGGAGGCAATATTAAAGCCATTTTACCTAGCGGTGTAGGATTAGACCTGGATCTGCAGGGTGAAAAGGTAAATACTAAACTTGAGAATTTTAATGGACAAGCTGATGAAGACAGGGTGAGGGGAAGTATGAATGGTGGAGGTATAGAGGTGGTGATGTCTACTTCTGGCGGGACTGTGGACCTGGATTATCAATAGCCTACAGCATTGAACCCATGACAGGCACTTGCTAAAAATAGGTGATAGCGCTATGCGATACAAGCAAAAGGTTGTGCTAGAAAAAGCTCTTGTATACTTCTGCATTGGGTTGCCGGTTATGTTTAACCAGCGGTAGGGGGAAAGAGAAAATGGAGAGCAGCTGCAACAAACATATAGGAAAGCAATGACAGGCTAAGCAGATCAAATAACGCCTGTATGCTTATAGTGTTGACATACGGAGGCTGAAAGATTCGCACAATTTTGCTCTATGAATAATTTTATCTTACTATGCTTAGGAATTATTTTATAATCGCTACCAGGCACCTGGCTAAAAACAAGTTTTTTACCCTTATAAACATTTTTTGTTTAGCCCTGGGCATGTCGCTGAGCCTCTTGTTCATTACCATGGTTGCATTCATCTATACTTATGATGATTTCCATGCGAATAAAGACCAGATATACAGAATAATTACCCAGGTACATGATAAAATAGAGAATCCTGAATTTGCGACAGCACCCGTTGACTTAATTTCAAAATTAAAAGAAGAAGTTTCTGGCATAGAAAGGGTAATACCTGTACAGAGTGCATTGAGAGGAAATGCCTCTTATCTCAACAAGGAATTATACACATACGGATATTTTGTTGATCCTGAATTTTTACAAACGTTTAGCTTCCCGTTGATTAAAGGCAATGCTGCTTCTGCCCTTACCAGGCCAAATACGATCGTAATTTCTGAAACTCTGGCCACCAAATTTTTTGGTAGCAAAGAACCTATGGGAGAAATTATTAAGATTGAGCCCTATGGAGGGTATGTGGTCACAGGAATTATGAAAGACATTCCTAAAAATTCACATATGCACTTTGAAGCACTAGCCTCCTATGAAACACTGACACTAAAAGCGGGGGCTTTTTTTTCGGATGGTGATGAGAAATGGGAGAAATTCGAGAGCTCTTACATTTACGTGCTGTTACCAAAAACAACGAAACCAGCAACAATTGAAAATTATTTAAACAGCATTGCCAAAGATAAATTTATCCATCATAAGGATTTTCCAACGTCATTTGAACTCCAACCACTCACCGATATCATACCAGGACGTGAACTCTTGAATACGATAGGCCCTAGATGGAGTTACTTTGGCCTTTTTTTAATTGGCTTGTTAACCTCCATCATCCTTATACCGGCTTGCTCCAATTACATAACTTTATCGATTGCACAATCATTAAATCGTATGAAGGAAATAGGGGTAAGAAAGGTGATGGGAGGTTCTAAGAAGCAGATATTCTTCCAGTTTATAACTGAAACAACAATTATGATGTTACTGGCTTCGGTATTATCCTTTTTTATCTTCCAAATAATACGCAATGAAGCTCTCAGTATTATGGAATCTGAAAGTATAATGGATTTAACGCCCAACTTTCAAACTGTTATTTATTATATACTATTCGCCCTATTTGTCGGTTTTGCCGCAGGCGTTATCCCTGCTCTGTATTTTTCAAAAATTTCACCTGTTGTTGCATTAAAAGCAAAACCTCCAAAAACAGGTAAAAGTAGCTTTCCGCTGCAGAAAATTATAATAGCGACTCAGTTTGTCCTATCCATTGGCTTTATCATGGGCGTGGTGGTGATTTTTCAACAGTATCGCTACAATGTAAAATATGATTTGGGGTTTGAGCAGGAGAATATCCTCACCATAGATATACAAAACGTAGCCCCACAGTTAGTGAAGAGTGAATATAGCAAGCTGTCAGCGGTAAAGGGCGTATCTATGTCCTCTCACTTATTAGGAACGGGAGATACATATGCTGCATATTTCAAAAAGGCTGAAGGATCGGATTCGATTGGTGCTTATTACGTATCAATTGACGAAAATTTTATTCCAAATCTAAAATTAACCCTTTTAGCAGGGGAAAATTTTGATAGCAATGCGGCAAAAGATAAGTCTAACATTATCATCAATGAAGAATTTATTAAGGAATTAAACATTTCAGAACCCTTTAAGGCAATTGGTAAAAGCGTATTGTTTTCAGACGGCAAAGAAGCTATAATAAGTGGGGTAATCAAAAACTTCCATTACACAGACCTTAGGGAACCCATCGGGAAATTCTTTTTTAAACATGACCCTGATCAATTTGAGTATGCAAATGTACAGGTAACCTCCCGGGATGCCTTTAAAGATCTTTCAGGAATGGAAGCTATATGGAAAAGTATTGCGGGTTCAGATGAATTTAGAGCACAATTTTATAGCGACCAGATAAGTGACGCTTATGGTGATTATGTGCAAATTATGAAACTTTGGGGTTTTTTGGGCCTCCTGGCTATAACAGTGGCTTGTCTTGGGTTACTGGGTACGGTTGTCTTTACCATTAAAAACAGGCTTAAGGAAGTAAGCATTAGAAAAGTGCTGGGTGCATCCTCCCAAAGCCTTGTTATATTACTATCAAAAGACTATATCAAGTTGATGGCGATAGCCAGTTTAATTGCTATACCTGCCACCTACCTGCTGCTAGATAAAGCAATGCTGAGCCTTCAGCATTACAGAATAGAAATAGGATTTGTAGAGGTATTGGTAAGCCTTTTGATTGTGGTAGTGATAGGATTAACAACAATCCTTTCACAAACCCTGAAAGCAGCCCAGGCCAATCCTGTAGATAACCTGAAAAGCGAGTGATTTTTGATAAAGTAGCTGATAGCTATAAGGATAATCTGCTTAAAACTTTTTTAGCCTCATATGGTGAACAGAATAGACCTAAGACAGACATAGAAAGCCTGTCACTTACGGTATTAGCTGTACCAAATTTATTTGGTTTGTTCCGGTAAAAGCATTTTTGCAATGCCAGTATGGCAATAGCTAAGTAGCTCCATTACTGTACTATAGATAAAAATTTCCTAAACCTGATTTTATGCTAAAGATCTATCTCAAAATAGCAGTCAGAAATTTATGGCGGAATAAAGCCTTCTCCACCATCAATATGATGGGCCTTGCCCTTGGCATTGCAACCTGCCTGGTGATCATGCTTTTCGTGGTAGACGAGCTTAGCTACGATCGGTTTAACCAAAAGGCCGACAGGATTGTGCGTGTGATATTCAGGGGTTCTGTGCAGGGTGAACAAATGAATGAAGCCCACGTGATGCCTCCGGTAGCACAAGCCCTAAAGGCAGAATTTCCTGAAGTGGAACAGGCTACCCGCATCCGGCTCATGGGTATGCCCAAGACTTCTATAGGCGAAAATACCTTCAGGAAAAACAGCTTTGCCTTTGTAGATGCCAACTTTTTTGATGTTTTCACACTGCCGTTTTTGCAGGGCGATCCTGCCACTGCCTTAACTCTCCCCAATACCCTGGTCATATCACAAGCTACCGCTCAGATGTATTTTGGCGATCAGGACCCTATGGGTAAAGTCATTTACTTCAATGACTGGAAAGAAAGCTTCACAGTGCGCGGCGTAATGGCAGACATGCCCGGGAACGCTCATTTTCGGTCCGACATGCTGGCTTCCATGGCAACTTTTCCCGAAGCCAATAATCCATCCTGGATGGTATCGGAATTTTATACTTACCTGGTATTGACCCATGGGTATGACTATAAAAAACTGGAAGCCAAGTTACCCCAGATAGTCGAAAAATACATGGGTCCGCAGCTGCAGAATGCCATGGGGATCAGCCTGGCTCAGTTCAGGCAGGCGGGTAATGATATTGGTCTTTTTCTGGAACCGCTCGTTTCCATCCATCTGCATTCTAAGCTGATGAGTGGCATGGAGCCCGGGGGAGACGTACGTTATGTTTATATCTTTGGTGCCATTGCCCTTTTTATGCTGCTGATCGCCTGTATTAATTTTATGAATCTGTCTACGGCAGGTGCCAGCAAAAGAGCAAAGGAAGTTGGGGTTAGAAAAGTACTAGGCTCAGGTCAGGGACAATTGGTTGGGCAGTTCCTGCTGGAATCTGTTTTATTATCCCTGTTTGCGCTCCTGCTTGCCCTGGTGTTGGTAAAGGCTGCACTGCCTTTATTTAATAATCTGTCTGGCAAGAGTCTAAGCCTTCCGTGGCAGGAGCAATTATGGCTGCTACCAGGGCTCATACTGTTTGGTTTGTTTGTTGGTGTGCTGGCAGGGAGCTATCCCGCATTCTTCCTGTCCTCTTTTAAACCCATTGCGGTACTGAAAGGGTCTGTTGCTTCTTCAGCAGGAGGCAAAGGCAAAAGATTCCTGAGCTTACGCAGTGGACTGGTAATTTTTCAGTTCTGTATTTCTATAGGCCTGATCATTGGCACCATAGTGGTATACCAGCAGCTACAATACATTCAAAATAAAGAGCTGGGTTTTGAAAAAGACCAGGTACTGGTGTTGCCCGACGCTGGGCAGCTGGGTCAAAATGTGGAGGTTTTCCGGCAGCAACTGCTCCAGGATCCGCGGGTGGTAAGTGTAAGTACCTCTGGGTATCTGCCGGCCGGCCCCTCAAACAATAACAATTTCTTTCTTTATCCTGATAACGATGTTTCACAACAGGTAAAGACCCTGCGCTACGAAATAGATGATCAGTACATACCTACACTAGGTATTGAACTGGTTGCAGGCCGTAATTTTTCTGCCGTATATGGAGAAGATTCCACGGGTATTATCCTGAATGAAACTGCGGCAAAAGCATTTGGCTGGAAAAAAGCAGCCCTTGGGCAAACGCTCACCACTTCAAGCAACAGTGGAGAGAAGTTTACCTTCCGGGTTATTGGCGTGGTAAAAGACTTCCATTTCAGATCCCTGCATGATCGCATATCACCACTGGTGATGGTATTGGGCAAGGCAGAAGGTGCTGTGATTACTAAGATTAAAACGGAGAATGCAGGCAGCTTACTTGCCGCACTGAAACAAAAATGGTCTGATTTATCTGGCGGAGAACCCTTTGAGTATTCCTTTTTAGATGAAAGGTATTACCAGGCTTATCAGTCGGAACAGAAGATGGGGCTAATACTGGGTATATTCTCAGGGCTAACCATTTTTGTAGCCTGCATGGGCTTGTTTGGCCTGGCTACTTTTACAGCTGAGCAACGCACCAGGGAAATCGGCATCCGGAAAGTTTTAGGCGCCGATGTATCTGATATCGTGGCCCTTTTGTCTAAAGAATTTCTGAAGCTGGTGCTGGTAGCTGCTGTCATTGCCTTTCCGATTGCATGGCTGGCCATGCACAAATGGTTACAGGATTTCGCTTACCGCATCGATATAACCCTCTGGGTATTCCTGCTGGCTGGAGTAGCATCGGCCCTGGTGGCTTTGCTTACTGTGGGTTACCAGGCCCTTAAGGCTGCAACCGCCAACCCTATTAAAAATTTAAGGACTGAATAAATACTGCTGACGCTCATTGTCTAACCCTCAACCAGTAGTGGCATGATCCGGAATTATTTCAAAATGGCCCTTAGAAATTTAGGGAAAAACAGGGTGGTTGCCTTCATCAATATTGTGGGCCTGGCGCTGGGCCTTGCCATCTGCCTGCTGATTGGTTTGTGGACAAGGCATGAGCTTCAGTTTGATGCTTTCCATGAAAAAGGGGATCGTGTTGTGCTTTTTCAACAATTTGAGAATAACGCTGGCTCCGGCAGCGGCTTTGCCCCCCTCTTGGCAGCAAACATAAGCCAGATAGAAAAAACCGCTCGGCTGGCCCCAACCAAAGCCCTGCTTGCTACACAAGACGAAGTGTACCATGAAGACTACTTTTACTTTGCTGATACTTCGGTGTTTGAAGTGCTCACGCTGCCGCTGGTAGCCGGGCAACCCAAAGGTGCATTAACAACTCCCTATGGCGTATTAATTTCAGCGCATATTGCATCCAAATACTTTCCCGGCCAGGACCCAATAGGCCAGACAATACGCTTTGATAATAAACGGGACCTGCAGATTACAGGCATTTTGAAAGAACTGCCCGATAATGCCCACCTGAAGATTGACTTTTTATGCGCTTTTGAACATGCGGAAGAGTTGTTGGGAGAGGGGCTGGATGGTTTCTGGGACAACAGGTCACTTACCTATCTGCTTTTATCAGAAGGTACGGTACCCGCAGGTATCGCTGCGCAGCTAGCTGCCATCAAAGCTAAATCAAATGATCAGAATGCAGGTGCATGGCAGCTTGGCCTGATTCCCCTGCAGGATATTTATCTCTACCATACGCTGGATGGCCGGGTTAAGGCAAACAAAGCCATTGATAAAGTTTACCTTTTTTCTGCCATTGCTTTGTTTGTGCTGGTGCTGGCCTGTTTCAACTACATTAACCTGGCCACTGCACGGGCAAGTATGCGTGCAAAAGAAGTTGGGGTACGTAAGACGATTGGCGCTTCCAGGGCACAATTATTCTGGCAGTTTCTTAGCGAGTCTTTTGTGAATATTATGCTCGCAGCCTGGTTAAGTTTGGCAATTGCTTTATTGCTCTTACCTTATTTTAACAGGTTGGCAGAAACAAACTTAAGCCTGGAGCCTCTTTTTAATGCACCAAACGCTGCACTTGCCCTGGGCGGTTTACTAATGCTTTGCCTGCTCACTGGCAGTTATCCTTCTTTGACATTGTCTGCATTTAATCCGGTTGATAGCCTGAAAAATAAAATCTATGGCCGCTATAGTGGTGCTGCTTTCCGGAAGGTGCTGGTCGTTGGGCAATTTGCAGTATCCATTACCATACTGGTGGCTACCTTTATTGTTTTGCAGCAGCTCCACTACATGCAGAATAAAGAACTGGGGTACCAGCAGGAACAAATCCTTACCATCGCTTTCCCTGGTAAAACTACACCGGAACAACGGCTGCTGCTGAAACAAAAGCTGGAAAATATGGCAGGTGTACAGCAGGTAAGCCTGAGCAGCTCATTGCCGGGAAGTGGCAGCTGGTTTAATAAACTGGTGGTTGATTACCTGCCGGCAGGCAGCAAAGATGCCGGCATTCAGCAGCTGTTTGTAGATGAAGATTTTCTGACCACATTCAATATTGAACTGGCGGCAGGAAGAAATTTCCGGATAGATGAGCACAAGCGGGGTCCGGTTTATATGATCAATGAAGCGGCTATGCAGTATCTGCAATGGAAAGAAATTGAAGGCAGGCAAATCGGTTATTACAGTTATGAATATAGTCCTGAAGGTGGTTATAAAGAGGTGCCGCTAAGAGGACCGGTCGTAGGTGTCGTGAAAGATTACCATCAGGTAAATCTGAAGAGTACCATCGCCCCACTGCTGATTGTGATGGATCCCGCAGTGGGCAGCCAAATGGCCGTAAAATTGCAGCCCGGCAACCTTAAGGGACAAATTGCCGGCATTGAACAGCAGTGGCAGGAGATCTTCTCCGACAGGCCTTTTGAGTTTTCATTTTTAGATGATGCCTTTACGCAAACCTATAAAGCAGAGATAAGATCCGGCAAAGTCATGAGTATTTTTGCCGGATTTGCCATTGTCATTTCCTGCATGGGTCTGTTTGGCCTGGCTACTTTCACCACAGAACAACGCACCAAGGAAATAGGTATTCGCAAGCTACTGGGTGCTTCTGTCACCAGCATCGTAACCATTCTCTCCAAAGATTTCCTGAAGCTTGTTTTAATTGCCAACCTGGTGGCGTGGCCCCTGGCCTGGTGGGGTATGCACCAATGGCTGGAAGGTTTTGCCTATCGTATTGACTTACCCTGGTGGTTATTTATAGCGGCAGCTGTTCTGGCAGGCATTGTAGCTTTTATAACTATTGGTTACCAGGCCTTTAAGGCCGCAACAGCTAATCCTGTGAAGAATTTGAGAACTGAGTAACGTCTTCGTTATGCTACAAAATTATTTTAAAACAGCCCTCAGGAATCTCTGGCACAACAAATCCTATGGATTTTTGAACATAGCCGGCCTGGCAGTAGGCATTGCCTCTGCAGCGCTTATTTTCTTATGGGTAGAGGATGAACTAACCTTTAACCATCATCATAAAGATCTTGATCGCATTTACAGGGTAATGGCCCATCAGACCTATGATGGCACCACCTTTACATTTCCTACTTCGCCAGGCCCGCTGGCAGGCGGCATGCAGGCAGAAATACCCGGTATTAGCCTGACCGCCAGAACCGACTGGGGTGCCAGAAAGCTCTTTTCACTGGGCGATAAATCAATTTTTGAACAAGGGGTTCATATGGATTCGAGCTTTTTCAAAATTTTTGATTTTCCTTTTATTCAGGGAGATCCTGCAAAGCCATTCAGTCAACTCAATGCCATCATCATCTCCAGAAAAATGGCCGAGAAGTTTTTCAAAAATGCCCATGAGGCCTATGGGAAAAACCTGAAAATGGACAATGAACAGGAATACGTCATCAGTGGTGTTTTTGAAGACCTACCCCAGAATTCCTCCTTTAAGTTTGACTGGGCAGTACCTTTCAAACTTTATGAAAA
>JASLAE010000414.1 GCA_030147305.1 Cesiribacter sp. | reverse complement strand
GCCAATCTTAACTATATAGAGCAGTCAGTGCAGAATTCGCTGGGAAGTTATTATATGCTCAGCTTCACCTATCACCTTAATCCACAGCAGGAAACCGGTCAGTAAAAGGCAGGTTTTATAGATTTGATAAAATAGCAGTAGAACTGTGCGAAGAGAAGGCTCTTAAGTAGCTGGCCATGCTCCTAATTGCTATTCAGTGAATCCCTTAAACAGACCTGCTTCGGCGCTTTTTTTGAAACTGTAAAGTCCTTCGCTATTTACTCTGCCCTCTTTTGCCAGTGGTAACCAAGTCCCAGGCGGAAGCCTATTTCACGGCTATCGAGGTAGTAATCGGAAGCGGCCTCCAGCAGCAGGTATTTACCAATCTTGAAGTTCTGGCCAATACCCACGGCAACATCGGCACTGCGGCCAAGAAGGGCACGGTAGCGCACAAAGGTGCCGCTAAAGGGGTAGTAACGATTACCAACCGATATAATGGGAGAGGGTTCCAGATTCCAGAATTCTAGCCCCCCGGTAAATTTTACTTTGTCGTTGAGCTGATAGCCTGCCTCGAAGCCCGCCTGCAGGTTGCGAAAGGGGCGTTCGTAATGCGTTTTGAATACATCAGAATAAATAAAAACCGAACGGGTGCCGGCCGGTAAAAAGGTGTTGATGGTACGAGTCTGGGCCTGCCCCAGCTGCCAGGAAAGCAGTAATAAAACTGCTATCGTGGCAGCGCAGGCTCTCTGAGAGAGAATGCTACGCATAAACCTATGATGCCTTCTCCTCTTTTAGTTTTTTAATTTCCATGAGTTCGTCGCGTAAACGGGCAGCTTCCATGAAATCGAGCTCTTTGGCTGCTTTTTCCATTTTACGTTGGGTTTCTTTCATAAGTTTATCGAGCTGCTCCGGCTTCATATAGGCCACAACAGGATCGGCGGCCAGCGAAAGTGTATCGGGTTCAATATATGCTTTCTTTGTATCCTTCTTCCGTACATCGGCCACGGAGGTTTGCTCCATGATAGCCTCACGTGATCTAAAGATTGTTTTAGGCGTAATGCCATGTGCGGCATTATACTCCATCTGAATGGTGCGGCGCCGGTCTGTTTCGTCTATAGCCACCTGCATGGAGTTGGTAATCTTATCGGCATACATGATTACCATACCGTTAGCATTACGGGCAGCGCGGCCTATGGTTTGCACCAACGAGCGTTCGTTGCGTAGAAACCCCTCTTTGTCGGCATCCAAAATGGCAACCAGCGACACTTCAGGCAGGTCCAGGCCCTCGCGTAACAGGTTTACGCCTACCAGTACATCAAACTCTCCCAGGCGCAGGTCGCGCAGGATTTCTACCCGCTCCAGTGTTTGCACCTCGGAGTGAATGTAGCGGCATTTAACACCCGCACGGTCCATGTATTTGGTAAGCTCTTCGGCCATGCGTTTGGTGAGTGTGGTAATCAGTACCCGTTCCTTCCGTTCTATGCGCAGGTGTACCTCTTCCAGCAGATCATCGATCTGGTTCAGGCTGGGGCGCACTTCTATCTTGGGATCCAGCAGGCCGGTTGGCCGTATGATCTGTTCTACCACCACCCCTTCTGATTTGCGCAGCTCGTATTCTGCCGGCGTGGCACTTACAAAAACCACCTGATCGATGATCTCCTCAAATTCGTTGAAGGTAAGCGGCCGGTTATCCAGGGCTGAGGGAAGCCGGAAGCCATAGTCTACGAGGTTAATTTTACGGGCACGGTCGCCACCCCACATGGCCCGTACCTGGGGTACTGTTACGTGGCTTTCGTCAATGATCATCAGGTAGTCCTGCGGGAAATAATCCAGGAGGCAGAAGGGGCGTGCACCTGGCTTTCGGCGGTCGAAGTAGCGGCTGTAGTTTTCGATACCTGAACAAAAACCCAGCTCGCGGATCATCTCCAGGTCAAATTCGGTACGCTCCTTGATGCGCTGGGCCTCCAGAAACCGCCGGTCTTTCTCGAACAGCTCTACCTGGGAAACCATGTCGTACTGGATTTCCCGGATGGCCTGCTGTGCCACATCTTTGCCGGTAATAAAGAGGTTTGCCGGAAAGATGGAAATGATCTTTTCTGTACCCAGCTTCTTGCCACTCTCCGGATCGATGCGCTGGATGGCCTCTATCTCGTCGCCCCAGAATATGATGCGGTAAGCAAAATCTGCATAGGCTACATAAATATCTACGGTATCGCCCTTTACCCGGAAAGAGCCCCGCTTAAATTCTGCTTCGGTCCTGTGGTATAAGATGTCTACCAGTGCAAACAGGAACTGAGAGCGGGGTACACGGTCACCCTCCTGTACACGGATCACACTTTTGGCAAAATCATCCGGATTGCCCATGCCGTAGATGCAGGAAACAGAAGCCACAACCAGCACATCCTGCCGCCCGCTCAAGAGGGAAGAGGTTGCGCTTAAGCGCAACTTTTCGATTTCATCATTGATCGAAAGGTCCTTCTCTATGTAAGTATTGGTGGTAGGAATAAAAGCTTCGGGCTGGTAGTAATCGTAGTAAGAGATAAAATATTCTATGGCATTGTTTGGAAAAAACTGCTTGAACTCGCCATAGAGCTGTGCGGCAAGCGTTTTGTTGTGGCTCAGGACGAGCGTGGGTTTATTTAGCTGGCTAATTACATTGGCCATGGTAAAGGTTTTACCAGATCCGGTAACGCCCAGCAGGGTTTGTGCAGGCTCGCCCGCCTGTAGTCCGTGCACCAGTTGTTCTATAGCTTTAGGCTGGTCGCCTGTTGGCTGGTATTCTGAAATCAGCTGAAAATTCATGCCTTCATTTATAATGTAAAAGTATCACTTTTACGTGTGCTACTTGCTTTAGCGACAGCTGCCGCTCATGGTTTATATAACACCGGAAAAAGTACTTTCATCTCCTGAAAAAGTAAATTCTATGCTAGCAAGTGTTAAAAATTTGGAAGCGGCTGGTCTATCCTGAAATATAAAAAATCGGGCAAGCAGGTACAGCATCCTTGCAAAAATAATTATCCTTCACGGGCAAGTTAAATATACCAAAAATGGAGCCTGTTGTTGCAAGCCCTATGGTGTTTAGGCCGCCTTCAGCACGCTTTATCACCTATCAAGCGCTTAATGGGGCTTGCGCCATAATAAGGAATGCCGGTGATTTTAGATATGTTGTATGTTTCTATGATTGATTTATCTTTGTGCTTTTGTATACAGCGCTTTTTTAACTCTTTTATGAATAGCACTGAAGATTTTTTACCTGAAGCTACACTACTTTTTAAAAGACCCTTTGTCGAGATTCTTTTTGACGAAATAAACAAGATCGTCATTACCCGGTGGAAGGGCACCTTAACCATTGAACAGGTGCATGAGGTTGTTCTTTTCAAAGAAGCCTTTATCCGTAAAAATGAAATCAAGCATAATCTAAATGATCATTTAGAATTGAATGTACTTTCTCCCGAGTTACAACAATATCTGGAGGACGACGGACATCCTATTTTAAGGCGGGCGGGTTTACGCAAAATAGCAGTAAGGCTGGCAAAGGATATATTTGCCCAGGCCACCGTGCGAAAAGTGAATAAAAAGGAAGAAATAGGGGAAGGCCTGGCAATTGCGGTTTTTCCATCCTATAAGGATGCGTACGCGTGGCTGTTGGCCAAGTAGTTAACTGTTCCAGATCTTCCAGGCCTGTTCTGCCTGCAGATGGAGCATCTCCAGCCCATTTTTAGTCTGGGCGCCCCGTTTGGTACCCTCCTGCATAAAAACCGTTTCGGCCGGATTGTACACCAGATCATAAAGATAATGCCCAATCCCCAGCTGTTCATAAGGAATGTCGGGGCTGGCAGCAATCCTGGGCTGCATGCCAATGGGCGAGGTGTTAATGATGAGCTTATACTGCTGTAGCAAGTCCGCTTGTTCCACCAGCTGAGCATAGCTCAGGATTCCTGGCGCAGCACTTCTGGAGACTAACTTATAGGGAAGCTGAAGTTCCTGCAGGGCTGCACCCACTGCTTTGGATGCACCGCCGGTCCCTAACACCAGCGCCTGTAGCCCGGCTAGTCCTGGTCCCAGCCATTGTTCTAAAGAGTGCTTAAAGCCAAAGTAATCGGTATTATAACCAATAAGCCGATCATCCACCCGCCTGATTACATTCACGGCACCTACTTTTTGGGCGCTTGCATCCAGCTGACTAAGAAAGGGGATTACCTGTTCTTTATAAGGAATGGTAACATTAAGCCCACATAGCTGCGGGTGCTCAGCCAACAGGGCCGGCAGTGCTGCAATGCTCTCTATAGGATAAAGTTCGTAGGCAGCATCGGTAATCTGCTCACGGCTAAACTTCTCGGTAAAGTAGCCTTTAGAGAAACTATGTCCCAGGGGATAACCGATTAAACCAAACTGTCGCATTTAATGGTCGGGGCTTACCGCATGCTTCGATACTTTTTCGATACCCACTACCAGCAAAATCCCTAGCGCAGCAAAAAGCAGTGCCCATAAGAGGTAGGGTTCCTGCCCTGTTGCAGAGGCATAAGCCGTAGGCCATACACTTTCGGTAACCAGCGGTTTTTGCAGGCCTTTACTGTCCAGGTAATATTCTGTTACTACTTTCCAGGGCCATACCTTGTTAAGCGAGCCAATCATAAAACCCGCCAGCAGGGCAACAGCAACATTATAATAGCGGTCCAGCAGCCAGGAAACAACGCGGGCAAAGCTAAGGAGCCCTACCACACAGCCGAGGCCAAAAACTAAAATAACAGCAATGTTCAACTCTTTCAGGGCCGTGAGAATATACTCGTACTTAACAAGCAGCAGCAGGATAAACGAACCGGAAATGCCGGGCAGGATCATGGCACAAATGGCTACAGCGCCTGCCAGAAAAATAAACCAGAGCGCATCAGGCGTTTCTGCAGGGCTGGCAATGGTTATAATATAAGCAATGATGATGCCCGCAATACCGGCAAGCACGACAGCAGCATTCCATTTTTTAATTTCTTTTGTAACCAGAATAGCTGAAATGATGATAAGGCCAAAGAAAAAGGACCAGAGCTGGATGGGATAATGCTCCAGCAGCCAGGTTACCAGCCGGGCCAGTGAAAGTATGCTGGTGAAGATGCCTGCCAGCAACACCACCAGAAAGGTGCCATTGATGTGCTTCCAGAAGCTTTTCAGCTGAAACTGACGGAGTATTTGAAGCGCATCCAGGTTGAAGGATTTGATACTGTTAAGCAACTCCTCATAAATGCCAGTGATGAAAGCAATGGTGCCACCGGAAACGCCAGGCACAATATCGGCAGCTCCCATTCCAAGGCCTTTCATGTAGAGCAGTACATAGTCTTTTATTGTTCTCATAGAATGTAAGGGCCCATTAACAGCCAGCGCAAACTTAATAATTATTCAGACAAAGCCCGAAACGCCGGACAATGAAAAAGCCTGGAAGAACCAGGCTCTGTTCAAGCTTTTGATTTGTTTTTTATTTTGCTTCTTTGTCCAGGAAGTCCAGAAAGGTATCACCTCTCAGGCCCAGGCGAATGGTTTCCAGTGGAATGATCTCATTCGGAGCAATATTACCCAGATTTACATTGGTGCCCAGCAGCTTGATAAACCAAACCTGCTGCGACTTCTGTGGGGCTTCCCAGATTATTTTTTCAAAGGGGATCTGGGTAAGAATTTCCTCTACCAGACCCGAGCGTACCTCGCCGGTACTGCGGAACAGACCAACGTTACCTCCTTCACGGGCTTCACCAATTACTTTCCAGGCGCCGGCTTCCATTTCTGCTTTCATCAGGTTTATCCACTTATAGGGTGGAATAATCTTGTCTGCATCTTTAGAACCTACCTCAGAAAGTACTGTTACCTGGCCAGCCAGCTGGCGAATATACTCACACTTCTGTTCGTGCGGCATCTCCAGCGAACCATCCGAAACTTCGGCGAACTGCATGCCGTATTTGTCCAGAATGCGGCGGTAGCCATCAAAGTTGTTGCGAACGATGAACGCTTCGAAGAGCGTGCCGCCAAAGTAAACGGGTATGCCGGCTTCTTTAAATACCTGAAGTTTTTCTTCCAGATTAGGGGTGACAAATGAAGTTGCCCAGCCCAGTTTTACAATATCAACGTAGTGGCTGGCAACACTTAAGAAGTCTTCTGCTTCTCTGGTGCTTAAACCCTTGTCCATGGCCATGGTAAAGCCAAAGTCCCTGGGCTTGTGGGTTCTCTCAGGAATTTGCCCAAGCTCGTAATTCATGTAATTCTTTAATTTCGGTACTGATCGATGATCTTGTACAGCGCCTTTTGTACTTCAGGTTTTTTGAAGAAGTCAAAAAGAACAGTGTGCTTATCAAAGTCCAAAATTAAAGCATTTTCCAGAAAATTAAAGGCCTCTTTGTATTTACCTGCAGATATCAGATAAACAGTTGCACGATACAGCATTTCAGCGTTGTTTGGCAGCTCATCCATACCAGCTTTGATGATAACAAACGCTTTATCGTACTCGTGCAGGTCAAAATAAACATATGACCATTCCATCCAGACGGTAGGATTAGTGCCATCGTACTGACTGGCTGCCTGAAAAGCCTCAAAGCTAGACATTAGATTGCCGGCACGGTACTCTGCATCGGCGAGGGCCAGCCAGTAGTGTCCATTCTCGGCATCGTACTTCAGGGCTTTGGTAAAGAAATATACCGCCTCGAAGTGCCGGTTTTGCAGGCACAGGCAATAACCAATACCAAACCAGGCCCTGTCGTAAGAAGCATCTGCCTTGGTGGCTTTCTGGTAGTATTTGATGGCCTGATCGTACTGCTTAAGTTTTTCATAGGCAGAACCGATGCAGCAATAGGTTTCTGCACTTGGTCCTTCCCACTTATGGGTATTCTTATACGCTTCCAGCGCCTGCTCATAGCGGCTCAGGTTCATGAGTGAGTTGCCCATGTTGAAGTGAGCGGAAGCAAATTTTTCGTTTACCACCGTTGCGTATTCGTAGGCACCTACGGCCTCCTCGTAACGCCCCAGCTTATTGTATATGATACCAATGTTGTACCAGGCATAAAAAGAGAACGGATCTCTGTCAATAAACTTCTGGTAGTAAGCAAGGCTTGAGTCCAGCTTGCCGGTTACATCCAGACAGTAGGCCAGTTCATACAGCGCATTTTCGTGGTTGATATTAACCTCTATGGCCAGTTTGTAATGCTTGATCGCTTCCTCGTAACGGCCAGTGCTCTGGTAAGTAAGTCCTATATTATAGTATACATCATCTCTGTCGGCAGAAAACATCAGCGACCTTTCATACAGGCCAATGGCATCATCGTGGCGGCCGCTCAGCGACAGCACGTTTGCCTTCATGTTCATAACCTCAGGATCTGTAGGCTGAAGTGCAACAGCTTCCTCCAGCATCTCCAGTGCCTCTTCATATTTTTGCAGACGGGTAAGGATCTGGATCTTCAGACTCAATACTTCTGTAGAAAGGGGGAACTGTTCAGAGGCCAGCTTACAGGCTTTCACTGCCTGCTGCCACTTGCTCTTCTTAATATAGTGTTGTACGATGGTTTCGTACTCTTCTACCTCGAAATATGTGAAATCATCTGCTTCCAGGACGTTTTCAAAACGCTCTATCAGTGCTTTTTCCTCCTGTCTTCTCTTATAATTCTCTGCCATACCTTTTCAGCCTTTTTCTTGCCTTTACGTCATACTAAATAACACAAAGCTTGCCAAGAATAACAGAAGGCGTAATATAATACTACTTTTTATACCGTATAAGATCGGAGCCCCGTGCAACACCAGCCGATCGTTTCCGTAAGTACTTGGTGCTTGAGCCCATAATGCCTGATAATCTTGGAATTATCAAATTGAATCTTAAGATTGCTTAAAATTCTGGTTTCTTTTGTGATCAAAGGTTCCTTTTTTCCTAAAAGCCCTTTAATCTTTTCCAGGTAATATGCTCCCCCGGTAAGAAACGAATTAGTTTGGTATTGTGGTGGCTGTACCTCCAGACAATCAGCCATTTGCCTAAAGAGCTCTTCATAGTGTACCGCACCTGCTGAAACAATGTATCTTTCGCCTGTAACAGCGGTAGGTTCCAGGGCTGCAGCTACTACCCGTGCCACGTCTCTTACATCTACCCAGTTGACTAAGCCGGGTGGGTAAAACACGTTTTGCTGGTGAACGTATTTGAACAGCTGTGTGCTGGAACGATCCATAGGGCCAGGACCCAGCACAACAGAGGGGTTGAAAATAATGCTGGCCAGCCCTTCGGTATGACCGCGCCAGACTTCCAGCTCTCCCAGGTACTTTGTTTCACCATACCAGCTGTTGAGCCTGGATTTCTCCCATTTCTGCTTTTCGTTATAAAGGCCTGTATGTTTTGGCCGGCCAATAGCACCTACTGAGCTTATATGAATAAATCGTTCAATACCTGCCGATAGTGAAGCATCTACCATTACCCGGGTACCCTCTACATTCACCCGGTACAGCAGGTCGGCATCTTTAGGTTTATAGGATACTACCCCTGCACAATGTACTACCTGCCGGCAACCGGTTAGGGCCTGTGCCAACAAGCTTACATCTAATAAATCTCCTGTTACCCATTCTATCTGTTCGGCGATATCCTGTAAGTGAGCAAGCTCGGAGGTACTGCGGCGAAGGGCTCTGATCCTATGCCCCTCCGCCAGAAGTTTACGTGCAATATGAGACCCCAGCAGGCCACTGGCGCCAGTAAGAAAGATCATGCCTTTAGCAGGGTATTGTTCAGCAGGTCCAATTTGAGCAGCTTATCAAAATAGGGTAGTTTAATGGTCTCGCCGATCAGGTTAAAATGTTTTTGGTTGTGGCAATCGGTGCCCACAAAATGTACCAGCTTTTTATCAATAAGCCACTCGCTTACTTTTTTGGCTGGGGTAGAATAATAACCTGATAATGAATTAAGGTTAAGCTGTAGCAGTGCCCCCCGGTCTACCAACTCCTCAGCAAGTTCATAATTCTGGTACATATATTCATAACGCTCGGGGTGTGCTAAAATTGGCTTTAGTCCCCGGGCTTTCATCCTGAAAATTGCATCAAACATGATAGCAGACTGGTTTACAAAACCAGTCTCGAACAGAATATAATTGTCTCCAAAAGTCAGCAGATCTTCATCTGACTGCAGGCTTTTGAAGAAAACCTCATCCAGATAATACTCTGCCGCTGCTTCCAGGGTAAGGTCGAGGCCTTCCTGCTGGCAGGCTGCCTGAACCACTTTTAACTGCTTGCGGATGCCATTGGGGGTATTGGGATAAAAGTCGCTGAGAATATGCGGCGTCATCACCAAATGTTTATAGCCGAGGGCGCTCAAACCCCGCAGTAGCTGCAGACTTTCTGCAATTTCCTGTACTCCGTCATCGAGGCCCGGAAGCAAATGTGAATGCATGTCTGCCTGAAGGGGCAGTACATTAGTATGTCTGGTGCGTTTTTTAAAAATATTAAACAAGATAAATGCTGCGCTTAGTTTTTTTCTTCATAATAGCCGCCGCCGTACTCATAGCCATAGCCATAGCCCCGGCTGCGCTGAACGCCATTCAGGATGATCGCCAGGTTGGTGAAATTATTTACCGTGGCCAGTCGGTTCAGCGTTTTAAAGTAAGCTTTATGAGAATAGTTTGATTTAAAGACGTATAGGGGCAGGTCAGCCCTTTTCATGATCAGGATGCCATCTGTTACAAGACCCACTGGTGGAGTATCCATGACAATCACATCATATAATTCCTGCAGTCTCAGGAGCAGGGCATCAAAATCACCATTCATGACCAGCTCCGCAGGATTTGGCGGTGTAGGGCCGGCCGTAATATAATCCAGGTTGGGGATAGAGGTTTTATGAATGCTCTCCTCCAGGGTATGCTTGCCAATCAGGATGGTGCTTAAACCAGCGGTGGTATTTTCTCCCTCAAAGGCAAGGTGTACCTTAGGCTTGCGCATATCCAGGTCAAGCACCACAACCCGTTTTTTAGAAAGGGCAATTATGGCTGCCAGGTTGGTGGTAACAAACGTCTTGCCTTCTCCACTAACGGTGGAAGTAACAGAGATAATGCGATTATTTTGCCGGGCCCCCAAAAACTCCATATTCGTACGAATGGCCCGCATGGCTTCGCTGAAGGCAGATTTTGGATTATCCGTGATCACCATGCGCGCAGTAGTATGCTTGGCATGGGTGAGAGGCATGGTACCTAAAATGGGTACATGGGTCATTCTTTCAATCTCGGAAACCCCATTTACTTTATTATCGAGCGTATAGCGGGCGCCGACAAAGATAAGGCTAAAGAAAAGGCCGGTTGCCAGCCCCAGGCCATAGATCATCCAGCTGTTGGGAGAGATAGGCGCCCCGGGCATGCTGGCCGAAGACAAGATCTTAAAGTCGGTAGTGGTGCCGGCATTGGCAATTTCAAATTCAATTTTCTTCTCCTGCAGGGTAAGCAGAAAGCCAAGCAGCTGGTCGTAGTTTCT
>JASLAE010000520.1 GCA_030147305.1 Cesiribacter sp. | reverse complement strand
ACCAATGACCAATAGTATACCTAATACTTTCTTCAGGCCTGAAGTAAAGGTAAAGCGTTCTTCTATATGGATAGGATGTTCCATTAATCAGCTAATTATGTTATTGTCCTTGTTGTTGCAGGGTTTGAACATAGTGTACGATCTTCCAGCGATCTTCCACGTTAATTTGCTTGTCATGCGGCCACATACGGCCCCTGCCATGCGTGATAACATAAAAAATGTGCCCTTCTGAAGCTTGTGCTACCTGGCCTCCCGCCAGGTTGGCAACGCCCTTGTAGACCTGGCCTACCGGCCCATCTCCTTCTCCTCCTGCACCATGACAGGGATAGCAGAAGCTTGAATACAATACTTTACCCTCTGCAAGAATAGCTTCAGAGGCTGGTAATGGGTTTTTTAGGGTTGTAGATGCCAGCTGCAGATTGGTATCGCTGCCATCAGTGTCTTTTTCAAGTCTGAAGGGCAGGTAACCCTGCGTATTGCGGGATACAGTATTCGGTGCAGGCAAACGCAAGTTCATGCGGTTTGGGTTATAAGGGTTTGAGTTGAAGAACTCTCCCCTATCATCCGCCCGGGAGCTCAACCATTCGCCCTGCGATTCATCCGTAATCTGCTTCAAAGGCTCGTATGGTACCGAATGATACATTTGCGGTGCATACTCCATGCCCGGGTAATCTCCCTCTGCCTCACAAGCCAGTAGACCTCCGGCAAGCACCGAAAAGCCTAGAACATATGTACTTAATCTATTCAGCATTATTACACAAGTTCAAATGATTTTTCATTGATTTCTACTGCATAAGTTGTTGCCAGTATATCCTTGATCTGCGCAGGGTTCAGCCTGTTTGATTTCAGATTAATGGCCATTACATGCAGGTTATCTGTGCTGCGCACATCATAAATGCGTGGCTTACCATAGGGCTTCAGGTTGCTCACAATTAAAAAACAGGCAACCATACCCAAGGCAGCCAACAACACCGTAAGCTCAAAGGTAACCGGGATAAATGAAGGTAAGGCAATAAAGTCTTTACCGCCTATGATCATGGGCCAGTCTATACCCAACATATAGATCTGCATAATTAAGGCCAGGCTGGTACCTGTTAAACCAAAAAGGAAAGCTGCGATGGGTAACCGGCTACGCGTGTAACCCAAAGCCTCGTCTATGCCATGGATTGGAAAAGGAGAATATACCTCCTCTATGACCACGCCGCTACTGCGAACACGGCCAATGGCCTCCATCAATACGTCTTCGTCGTCGTATAGGCCCAGAATATAATTATCTGTATGTGCTACTGCCATCTCAGTATGTTATCTGTTAATCTGTTCAGTTGGAGAAGAAGACTTCAGTACACTTTTTACCTCCGCCATGTTGATCACCGGGAAGAACTTGGCAAACAGGAAAAAGAGGGTGAAGAAAAGTCCAAAAGTGAATATGTAAACACCTACATCATATATGGTTGGTGAGAACATGGCCCAGCTGGAAGGCAGGTAGTCGCGGTGCAGTGAGGTTACAATGATCACAAATCGCTCGAACCACATACCAATGTTCACCACGATACTCAGGATAAAAGTTGCCACAAGGCTGGTCCTGATCTTCTTGAACCAGAAAAGCTGTGGAGATATCACATTACAGGTCATCATGCTCCAGTAAGCCCACCAGTAAGGGCCTGTTGCCCGGTTGTAGAAAGCATATTGCTCGTACTCTACGCCACTGTACCAGGCTACAAAAAGCTCAGTGATATACGCCACACCCACCACTGAACCGGTAATGATGATTACAATGTTCATCAGTTCAATGTGCGTAATGGTTACATAATCCTCCAGCCTGTACACCTTCCGGGTAATCAACATCAGCGTTAATACCATGGCAAAACCAGAGAAGATCGCACCCGCTACGAAGTAAGGGGGGAAAATGGTGGTGTGCCAGCCTGGAATCACCGAGGTTGCAAAGTCAAAAGATACAATGGTGTGTACCGAAAGTACGAGTGGTGTGGCAAGACCCGCCAGGATCAACGAAACAGTTTCATAACGCTGCCAGGTTTTAGCACCACCGGTCCAACCCAGACTTAATGCGCCATAGATGGCACGGGGTATGGCACTTTTTGCTCTGTCACGAATGGTTGCAAAATCAGGTACCAGTCCAATGTACCAGAACACCAATGATACCGTGAAATAAGTAGAGATTGCAAATACGTCCCAAAGCAGCGGCGAGTTAAAGTTAACCCATAGTGAGCCAAAGGTGTTAGGCAAAGGCAGCGCCCAGTAAGCACCCAGCCAGGGACGGCCCATGTGCAAAATTGGGAACTGTGCCGCACAGATTACGGCGAAAATTGTCATCGCCTCAGCTGCACGGTTGATTGAAGTTCTCCACTTCTGGCGGAACAGGAGCAGTACCGCAGAAATCAGGGTCCCTGCGTGACCAATACCAACCCACCATACGAAGTTGGTAATATCCCAGGCCCAACCTACTGTTTTGTTAAGGCCCCACATGCCAATGCCATCCCATACGGTCCGGAACACTGCATAACTTCCAACAGCCAGTAATCCCAGAGAAACAGCCATAGCCAGTAACCAGCGAGGGTTAGTGGGCGCTGCCTCAACATGTCGGCTAATATCGTAGGTAACATCTTTGATGGTTTTACCACCGGTTACCAACGGTTCCCTTACGGGTGAAGAAATTTGCATAGTTTATTCCTTTATAAGTTATGCAGTAGTTTGTTCCAAATCTTTATTGCGAATCTTGGTGAGGTAGTACACGTTAGGACGGGTACCAATCTCCTTCAGCACATTATAGGCACGACCTTCTGCCTCTGCATCCAACAGCTGACGTACGCGGCTGTTTTCGTCCAGATAGTCACCAAAAACAATGGCATCTGATGGGCATGCACTTGCACAGGCTGTCACGATCTCACCGTCTTTCGGACGACGGCCTTCGCGCTTGGCAGCCAGTTTACCAACCTGGATTCGCTGAACGCAGAAAGTACATTTTTCCATGATACCACGGGCACGTACAGTCACGTCAGGGTTCAGGACCATTTTACCTAAGTCGTCGTTCATCTGTGGATTCACCCCCGCAAACTGTTCGTTGTCGTGGTATTTGAACCAGTTGAAGCGACGTACTTTATAAGGGCAGTTGTTAGCACAGTAACGGGTACCGATGCAGCGGCTGTAGGCCATCTGGTTGATACCTTCTGAACTGTGGGTAGTTGCTGCTACAGGACATACAGTCTCGCAAGGTGCGTTGTTGCACTGCTGGCAAAGCATTGGCTGGAAGGTTACTTCCGGATTTTCAGAAGCCCGTTCAATTGCTCTAAGGTCATCGACCGGTGCATCGGAGCTGTAGTAGCGGTCAATGCGCAGCCACAACATATCCCTTCTGTTTAGCACCTCGGCCTTCCCTACTACAGGAATGTTATTTTCAACGTTACAAGCAACGGTACAGGCACTGCAGCCGGTACAGCTGTTCATGTCAATCACCATTGTCCAGTGGTGGTTGGGATAAACGTGTCCATCCCATAAGCTGATGCTGTTAGGATCGGCAGGCCCATGTGCAGTAGCTATTTTAGGTTCGAAACGACCCGCTTTTGGATCATTCACATACTCACCCAGTGTAGACTCCTGCAGAATAGTCTCACGCCCCATAAAGGTCTGGTGCGTCTGCGTTTGGGCAATGGAGTAGGTTTCGTTCGTAAGCTCCACCTTCACTCCCTCCAGTACATTGTACTGGGTAATACCATCCTGTATGCGCAGCAGCGGATAAGCATTCACGCCTTTGTCATCAGCGACCAGGCCTGCAACCTTACGGCCATACCCCAGGGCAAGGCCTACTGTGCCTGTTGCCTGTCCTGGCTGAATCAGTACCGGCACTTTAACCGTAGTATTGCCAACTGTTAGATTGGCCATACGGGTACGGCCTTCTGCCCGGTAATCATCTACACCCAGCTCCTGTGCATAAGCAATAGGAATGGTTAAGTAGTTATCCCAGGTGGCTTTGGTAATAGGGTCTGGCAATTCCTGCAACCAGGGATTATTAGCCTGATGCCCCGTACCAATGCCTACTTTCTGGTAAATAACCAGTTGAATATTATTGTTATCTGCTTTATAAGTGCCTGCGATGGCTCGGGCATCTGCCTCTGCATTACCAGCGTAGCTGCTGGTGCTGGTTACAGGTGCCTGTACCGGTGCGGTTGCAGCAGGTCGCTGGGTTATTGTAACCGCAGCTGTAGAGGTAGCTACAGTGTCTGTGCCATTTGTACGGCCTCCAAGGGCTGCACCTTCTGGCATTTGTGTTGATTGGCCCTCCAGTGTCGCTGCATTATTGGGGTCAAGAATGGTTTCCAGTCTTTCACCTGTGGTATACACACCCGTATAGAGAACAGTATCCCAGAATTGCTGAAAATCCGATATCTGATTTTGCTGGGCAAACTGGGTAGACTGCCAACGACGGCGGAGATAGTCAAAATATGAAGTGCTGGCGCCGCTGGTCCAAAGCAGAAAACTGTCCTGGGCCTGACGCGTCTGGAAAATGGGACGAATGGTGGGCTGTGCCAGACTGAACTCGCCTCTTTTAGGTTCAAAATCGTTCCAGGACTCAAGATAATGATGGTCCGGTGCAACATAATTACATAGCACCGAGGTTTCATTCAGTTTAGAAGCGGTAGAAACCTTTAGCTTGATCTTGTTAGCCTGAAGTGCCTGTGCAAGTGTAGCTCCACCCGCATAATCGTATACCGGGTTACAGTCGTAGAAGATCACTGCATCGATCTGGCCTGCATTGGCAGCCTGAACGAATTGTGCCATTCTGCGATCATCACCCTGTCTGTAATAAGCAGGTGTATTGATGTCTATGGTAGTACCATAATTTCCCAACGCCTGGTTGATGGCATTCACCATCCGCTGTACGGCCAGATCATTTGAGTTAGAAACGACAAGGCTACGGCCCCGGGCCTTCAGTAGATCGCTGGCAGCTTTTTTAAGGTTTTTAATGGCACCAGCCTGCTGGCCGGTATTCACAGAAGTAGCATTACCTCCCGCAACAAGATTATAAAGGGCTGCAACAGCCATACCTTCTTCAGAAGGGCGAATGGCAGTACGATAGTCGGCATTAGCCCCGGTGATTGTCATCACAGACTCAAACTGATAATGACGGGACATGTTTTTCTTATCGGCCCCTAGTTTCCGGGTTTTGCTGTATTGCTTGTTGTACTCAACCGGCGACAGCCAGGTACCCAGAAAATCGGCCCCAAAGCTAACGATCACTTCTGCACGGCTGAAATCATAAGAAGGTACGGCTGCCTGTCCAAAGTTTTCTCTGTTCGCTTCGATCAGCGCGTGGCTGGAGGCTGCATCGTACACAATGTGCTCGCCACCATACGTGCTCACAAATTCCTGGATCAGGGCCTTAGTACTTGGGCTCAGCAGTGTGTTGCTGATAACCCGAAGGTTCCGTGACTGCCTTAAACCATTGATCACGGTTTTGTCAAGGGCTTCCCAGCTCAGCTTCTCAACCTCTCCCTCACCCTTAATGCTTCCCGGCTGTCTGAGCCGCATGCTATCATATAGTGAGAGCACAGAAGCCTGCACCTGGGCATCGGTACCACCCTGGGTAATTTTAGAATATTGGTTACCTTCAATTTTGATGGGACGGCCTTCCCTTGTCTTAACTACAATGCTGCAGTAATCACCTCCCTGTGCGTAAGTAGAGGCATAATAGTTAGGAATGGTAGGATCAATATCTGCTGGCTTGTTCAGGTAAGGAATGGCATATCTTACCGGTGCCTCACAGGCAGCCAGTGATACAGCAGCAATACCAAAGCCCATCATTTTAAGAAAATCGCGTCTTGAAGGACCACCTTCACCGTGATTAGAATTAAGGGGCAGGTACTCAGGGAATTCTCGCTCGTTTGCACGAACGAAGCTTTCTTTATTTTGAAGCTGCTCCAGACCTTTCCAGTATCTTTTATTATTGTCGCTCATCTTATAATATACAGTATCGATAAGATCTTGATGTAAATATTAATAGTGGCACTTGGAACATTCAATACCACCGATGTCTTCAACCTTCATGGTTCCCTGTGCATTGCTGACTTCATGAAGCTGTATCAGTTTATCGTAGTAGGCATTGCCTTCGGTTCTTACCTCAGTTTCTCTGTGGCAATTGATACACCAGCCCATGGTAAGCTTGCTGTACTGGTACACTACCTCCATTTCCTGAATAGGTCCGTGGCAGGTCTGGCAGGCCACTCCACCTACACTGGTATGCTGTGAGTGGTTAAAGTAGGCCAGGTCTGGCAGGTTGTGAATACGCACCCACTCTATTGGTTGATTATTTTCAAGTGCTGCGTACAATTTCTGTATCTCCGGAGAATCCTTCTTAATGGTATTATGGCAGTTCATACAGATGTTTACAGAAGGAATGTTGGCAGACTTGGCCTTGTAAGCGCCGGTATGGCAATAATTACAATCGATCTGGTATGTACCCGCATGGAGCTTATGTGAATAAGCAATCGGCTGCGTTGGCATATAGCCCTGCTGAATACCTATACTATATAAACCATCAATCAAGCTCTTAAAGGCAACAGCCGTGAAAAGAAAGATCAGCAGAAAAAGGAAAGGCTTACTGGTAACAATGCCTTTAGCACTGATGCTACGATCTATGATCTCACGATCTGATGCATCGAGATCGGTACGCTGATTAAGGTAGCGCCGCAGCACGGCCAGCACCAATGCGAGTACGATAAGTACCAGCAACAATACTACACCCAATACTACTAATATAGCAGTGATGTACCCTGGTGTGGCGGCGCCCTCTCCTTCTGCGCCCTCTAAGGCTTTTCCTTCCGTATCTGGTGAGGCAACGCCTCCACCTGCCCCGGGGGCACCGTCAGATTCTGCCTTTATATAAGCAAGGATAGAAAGGATCTCATCATCTTTAAAGTTAAAAGCAGGCATCTGGGTCTTATTGTACTGGTTGTACAGATTAACCGCATAAGGATCGCCACTTTGAATAACTTTCTGAGAGTTTCTGATGAAGGCCTGAAGCCAGGCTATATCCCTGCGCTGATGTACATTCTGCAGTGCAGGTCCTACCACTACCTCTTCAATGGCATGGCATTGCTGACAGTTATTCTTGAAAAGGGCTGTTCCGGCAGCCACCGCTTCAGGTGAATCGGGAATCCCTCCCGGATCGGAAGGCAAAGGATCAGGCGACTTGTTTACATCACCTGTGGTATCTTGTTGTTGAGTGGTGGTTGCTTCTGCACCCTGGTCTTGAGCAAATACCGGAGAACCGCCTATCCAAAGCAGCCCCATAAAAATCAAAACCGTAAATGAACGCACTATTCCTGGTTTCGAAACACTTTCTTCCAGCATATCCAGATGGTTTTCCGAGATGTGTTAACTCTAAAATTCGGCACAAATCTACGATCCGGACTTGTTTTAAACAACTGGACTTCACTTTCTTTTCCTAGAACAAATACTACCAATAGATAACATATATACCTGTATATCACCATCTTATAAAGTATGGCTAATATTATACATTATTTAGAACCATTTTAAATAATATCCATGCTATTTATGCAAGATATTTTCTTTGGGCTAAACAAACGAGTGCACCCGGCTATGCCTGGGCAGGGGTAAGAATTTCTTAAGCCAGAGGGTAACCTTTTTTTGGTTAAGTCAGTTTAATAAATTGGTTATTCAGCAGTGTAGATGATTTTATGGCGGTTAAGAGAAACAAATAAGTAGGCTAACCGTAAGAGAAATGGAGCGTAATAAATAGTTGAATTTTTAACGTATTTATTCTAACACTAAACTTAACAGAATAAAAATGTTCAATTATTTGTTCCTATGTTTCAATTCTGTAATTTTGGCTAATACTAATCAACCATACAAGTTGATGTAATCGTAAGAACTTATTTGTTTTGCCCTTCAGTCGAGCAAACATCAGCAAGATGTTTTTACGCCTGAGATACTTAGCCAAATGTAATTTTCAGCCATTTTTTAAAACAGAATATCATTATGCGTAAGCGTGTACTTATAGTGGAAGACGACTTTTTTGTACGCACGCTGCTTAACTTTCTCCTGAAGGAGCAATATGAAGTAGTGTCTGTAGAGAATGGCCATCGTGGGCTAATCTGGATGGATAAAGGAAATCTTCCGGATCTAATCCTCTCTGATATAGATATGCCACAGATTGATGGCTTTGACCTGCTACAACATCTGCGACACAGTGGATACTATAGAGATATTCCGGTAATTATGCTTACTGGATTTGATGACGACCAGACCAAAAGTAAGTGCCTGTCAGCTGGAGCTGCTGAATGCCTCACCAAACCATTCAATCCACCAGATTTACTGGAAGCCATTAATTCAGTTCTAAACAACAAACTTTTAGTCCAAAATGCGCAGAAAAACTGACGTTCCAGCTACACCTGTGTTTTCAAACACAATTTTTTGTGTAGGCCAGGATATAGATCAAGTACTGGTTCAGCAACTGCAGGATGAGGGCTTTAAGTGTATTCAATATACCGATGCCTTTAAAGCCTACGTCTGTTTGCTTGCTGAAGTATATGCAAAATCTCCCCTACCCTATGCCATCCTTTGTCAGGAAGACATGAAGGGCGATGAAGCCTATACGTTTATCAATAATTTAGAAAGGTGCCCTAATTTAAGAATGGTGCCCAGCATCCTTTTGTTGAATAATGCAGACGGGGCTAATAAATTAAAGGCCAAGGCTGCCGGAGCAGACGACCTATATACAGGCAATGTCTCGATAGAGGACATGCTGGTGCGGTTAAGATTCCTGCA
>JASLAE010000386.1 GCA_030147305.1 Cesiribacter sp. | reverse complement strand
TATAGTTACTTCTAAAAACCTAGATTAAATCAGATCAAGCTCTACTTCATCCATGCCCTCCATATTCACCTTCCGGGTATTATTCTCCAAATTCAGGTCAATCAGCAGGTAGTAGGGATCAATACCGGCACGGGCAGGTTTTCCCGGAACGGTTATGGTGATCGTTTGCTCACCGGAGCGCATGTGATGTTTTTGCAGATAAAGGGGTTTGCCCGAGGTCTCCCCCTTCTCCAATGGCGCAAAGATGCCTACTTCTACCCAATCATTCATCGGTACTGGAATTTCGGCACCTGTGCTGTCGACCACCACTTTTTTGGCCTGCAGCTTAAGCGTTACCTGCCAGGTAGCTGAATCGATCTGCTGTGCATGGGCCTGCTCTGCCTTAAGCTGCCAATAAACGTTCTTTTCAAAGTAGTCCTGCAACAGGTACTGAAGGGAGTCCGGGCTAACAGCCTGCAGTTCCCGGTAGAGATCGAGTGAAGTCGCAAAGGGAGGTTGCCCCGAACCGAATTTCACGATCAATTGTCTGAGCGCATCATTCACCCGCTCTTTGCCCATATACTGGGTCAGGGCGTGCAGGGCAAGCGGACCTTTCCGGTAGCCAATGAATGCGTCGGTAGCCTGCAGCAAGGGGGCAGTGGCACGAGAGCGGGGAACTTCGTACGATTTGCGCCACATGCTCAGAAGCTTTTCTGCATGTTCCTTCCCGTACGTTTCTTCCACAACCTGCAGCGAGGAGTAATTGGCAAGCGTCTCAGAAACCACAATACCTCCTTCCACATGTGCGGGAAGAAGTTGGGCCGCCCCCCACCACTGATGCGCTATTTCATGCGCTATTGGAAAATATACAAGGTCCAGGGCCCAGGGGTTATCCTTCTGGTTCGAGAAGGTAAATGATTCTCCATAGTCGATGGTAGTGGGTTCGGCATTTAATTCACCTGCATAACCCGAGCGTTCTATGATGGTGATGTGGCTGTAGGGATAGGGGCCGAACTTCTCGGTATAGTAGGTAAACGAAGCCTGTATGCTCTTCACCATCCTGGCAATGTGTTCAGCATGTCCGGGGTGATAGTACAAGCTGATATCAATCGTCTGTCCGGAATCAGGATTTTTCCATTTTGCGCGATGCGTGGCATATCTTGCGGAGAAGAAGGAGTAGTTATTTCGTATGGGAGCACTGGTTGCATAATGAAAATAGCTGCGTTCTTTTTCGGTCCATTGGCGCAGGAGCGCTCCCGGGCCGATCGCAAGCTGCCCTTTGTCTGTACCCACCACTGCTTCGAAGTTGATCAGCTCCTGCCCAGGCATAATCTGATTGACTTTTACAGTATCATACAGAGCAGGAAAAGCCCATGGCCCGAGCCCGTACTTTTTCCTTTCCCCGCTATCCCTGAGCTCGCGAGTTGCCTGATAGCCGATGGCTGGTAGCCAATCATAGTTAATGAAGTAGGTTCCATTCTCAATCACCGATACATCCATTCCCTTGTGGGGAAAGCCCTGCGGATAGTACTGTACGCTAAAGCTGAGGCTGAGTGTGTCACCCGGCGGGAGGGGCTTCTCTAAAGCATAGATTCGGTGGCCAAGCTCCTTGTCTTCCAGTACAGCGGTAGCAGATCTGTTAAAAGTCACCGCTCCTGTTTCAACACCCGACGCAGTTGCCAGATGGATGGTATCTATTGGCACAGCACTGTTGTTAACCAGCCTATAAGTACCGCGGACATCAGCTTTTCTTTCTTCGGGATATATTTCAACCTGTAGCCTGGTCCCCTTCAGCAGCGGTTGTGGCATATCTTTATACTTTCCGTAGCGTTGCTCATATCGGGCAGCTTGTGCTGTTCTTTCGGAGGCAGTCGCGTAATTGTTCAGCACATTGGTGTTGTAGAAAATATAACTACCCGTGATCATAACAAGGCCTGCTGCAACAGCAGCTGTTATGGCAGTGGCGTGGGTGATGCGCTGCCGGACCAGCTGTATGCGCCTCCCGAGGTTTTCCGACATACTCCGCACCCAGAGGACCCTCGCCACCACTGCCAGCAGCACTGCCCAGCCAGCCCAGTAAAGCTTGAACCATAGCCAGGGGCCCGGGTAAGGCCCAAAACCCCGCATGTCTGTGTACGACCAGCCGGGGTCAGAGGCGTAAATAAGCAGGTTATGCTCGATGCCAACCTTCCCAGCGAATATCATGAAAAGATAGACCATCAGTAATACCCCATGCCCCAGATACTTCTGATTCACCAGAACATGCACGGCCAGTGCAAGCAGGGCGAAGAGCAGGTAGTTTGTGAGCTGAAACCCGAAGAGTGCCTTCAGTAATACTCCGAAATCGATGTGGGTATACCCCATGGTCACGGGAATGAGAATCCCGGCTATCATCAAAAACCCCAGCCATACCATGATTACAAGCGCGAGTCCTAAAAACTTACCCAGAAAGAGGCTCCATTCAGTAACGGGCATCGTATCGGCAATTTTGTCCAGCCCTTCCTCCCGTTCTCTCCAGATCAGCTCCCCTGCATAATAGACAATAAGTATCGGAATAATGATCAAGGGGCTTTGGGCATCCCTCAGCGACGCGGTTAGCATCCCCAGAATATTCATGGTTGTGGGGTACTGCGGGACGCCCCTGAACTCTAAATATTCAAACGCAAATACGATCATCTGTAGCGTTAAGAGTCCTACCACTGTGAGTCCAATCATGCTTTTCGCAATCATACCGAACGATGACCAGGCGATGGCACCTGTCTGCCGCACATAGGTTGCAAACCCAAAGGCGGATCTCGCCTGTGGAATGGTGCGTGCAGTGTTTTCCCTGATCCCGGCTAGTGTAAGTGCAGGAACATACTTTTTTCGTTTTCTTCCAAAACGACTCCACCAGCTGCTTGCTACAGGATGCGAAAAGCTGAAGCGGAAATAGGTGTAGGTAAGAACTCCCAGGCCTAAACCCATCCATAGCAGGCGATTCCAGAGAAACATACCCTCCAGCCTGACCAGGCGGGTATTTTTCTCAAAGGGTGTCCAGGAATCCATTTCACTGATCACGCTTATTCCGACGGGATCAAACAGCTTTGCCAGTTCCCAATTCCCGGCTAGTTTTGCCACCGTTGTGCCGAGGAGCGGGAAAGCAATAGGAAAAAGGAATATGCTGACAATATAGGCCATAATGGCGCTGCGTTCCAGCACCGCAACCGAGAACTGGCATGCGGTAGCAGCAAAAGCCAGCGGTAAGCCAAGGTAAAAATAAGTAGTCAGGAATGCTTCCGGCCGGAATGGCACCAGCAGTGCAGGATCAACATCTCGTATATGGAAGCTCAGAAAAAATGCTACAGGAACTGCCAGCAAGATCGTTGCATTAAGCAGGAAGGCAGCCAGGAAACGTCCCCCTAAATATTTGGTTTTGCTAACAGGAGCACTGTAAGTAAGGGGGTGCATCCGTGTTTGTACATCCCGGGCGGCTGCATGCCCTGCTATTGCTCCAGCCATCAGCAGCCATATCACGCCTACAAAAACCGTCACGAAGAGGAGAAAATATGGACTATTTAAGAAAACTGCCTCATCCGTAGGTTCTGCAATTGCTGAAAAATATAAAGGAAACAGAAATGCAATACCGAAATAAATCCAGGTAGAGACCTGGCGTAACTGGTATTTAAATTCGAATTGAAAAATCTCCTGAAACTTCATGATAATACCCCCTCTTTCTTCTGCCTGCTATCGTAATCGCCAGCTATGGTGCTAAAGTAAATGCCTTTATTGGTCTCCAGCTGGCCTAATAGACCATACACGCCATTAGGCATGGTTTGGGATACCTGCTTTTGTACCTGAACCGCACTGGTTGGTCCGTCATAGCGGAACTGACTATTGGAGCAGGTCATTGAAGTATTGTGGGCAAAGTGCCCTGCCTGAGGATTTTCCATATAACTGGCTTTAGTACAATGAATCTTGTGCAGGTAGGAAGCGAAACAGTTAAATGCCCTCAGCATAAATAAGGCAGATAAATGATCAGCGCACATACCACTGCAATAAAGCATATGATGACTACTGCTCCTGAAGCCAAATCCTTGGCCTGACCGATCAGCGGATCCTGCTCCCGCGTTACGCGATCAGCTAACTTTTCAATGGCAGTATTGAAGACCTCAGCCATCCACGCCAGTCCTATCAGCATCAGCGTTATGAGCCACTCTGTCTGGCTAATCCGGAGCAGATAGTTAAGCAGGAGGACCCCAACAGCAGCCGCAAGATGCAGGCTCATATTCTGTTCGCAACGGAAAGCAAGCCATATACCATGGATGGCATATTGGTAGCTGGCCAGGTGTTTTTTAATACTGATCATTTTTCTATGCAAATTGTATTTTTATGATAAGCACACTTTTTCAGATGTGACTCTATTTCATTCCTACACCTGTGCTAAACAAAGGTGCGTAAAAGTACCAGGCAGATTGAACTAACAAGTACAAAAGCAGCTAGCAGGCTTTGTAACCACCTCTAAGCTGGTGGGCTGTAGCAAAGCTTTCTGGCTACCCTACAGCATGCAATGCTTCGTTCTTTTGGCTGTTTTCATATTATTCCAAAACGTGTGACAGATACACAATCCCATAACTTGCAAAGCAGGCCATACTTTTAATATTTAGTGATTTTAAAATATTTTGCTTTTTAGCATGATCATCAAAAAAGTAATAAGCAATGATCCAGAACATAATGGAAATGAAAATGTCTATAAAATCGAATTGTCCATTCGTTAGCCGGAATAGCTGACAAACTTCCAGCCCTAAACTATAGATCAGCGGGATAATAATACAGCTTATTCTTCTGTTGAAACCTTGTATATAAAAAGGTTTTGAAGTAAGTGTGATACAAAACACCCATAAACCTTCCGGTAAAGAATATATGATATGCTCATTCAGGGTAAATGAATTGGCAACAGCTGCGCGTAATGCTACATAAATTTCATTTGACAGCATATTAATCATCAATTCATTGATCACAGTCTTTTCAGTCCGATAAAACATATAAATAAATAAGCTTATCAGTAAGGATATAATGATCAATAAATCGCCCTTTTTCACTTCTTTTGGTAAATTAAAAGCTTGAAATACGATAAATAACCCAACCTGATTTCTTTCAAAAGTTTAAATTTTTTAATAGTCATCAAATCATCCATGTAAAAAACTGATTTGAAGTGAAAGCTCTTTGAAATTATGCTGAATGAACGGTCTACATATTTTAACCAGTTATTTGGAGTAAAATGATTGAGAATATATATGCTGCCGCCAGGTTTTAGCACCCTGAAGACTTCCTTCAACAATTGTTCAGGATCATCAACTACTGCTATGACATGGGATAATACAACATAATCAAAGGCCTTATCCTGAAATAATAGCACTTCACCATTCATTTGAAGCAGCGCTATGCTTTGATTCCTTTTTATCCTTTTAGCAGCAATTTCAAGCATTTTCAGGGATGTATCTATGCCGGTTATTCTGTGTTTTGTGTACAATGGTAAATGTGCTCCGTTCCCAACACCTATCTCAAGCAGACAACCACTGGGAAGTTTGTTAATTTCCCTGATCAGCACCCTCTTTTGTGGCCTCAGGAAAATATCAACCAGCGGATAAAAGATTGATAATTGGTTATAGAATGCTTCGGTTTTTTTACTCATTTTTTACTTATTGAAATAAAGCACCACACAACGGCCCCGCCTCTATGGTATACAGATCATCAGACCTCCGTTTAAAGTATTATCAACCTAAGGTCAGTGCTTGATATAGCTAGCAGTTGTGTTATGCACCTTCATCACTCTATTTTCACCTCCTCTACATTATCTTCCCGCTTCGAATCAATCAGCAGGTTAAAGGGGTCTATGCCTGCACGAGCCGGCTTGTATGGCACCATAAGCGTGATTGTCTGCCTGCCTGAACGAATCTGATGCTTTTGCAGGTAGACCGGTTCCTTCAACGCACCATCCTTGTGGGAAGCAAACACGCCTACCTCTACCCAATCATTCATCTGCACCAGGGTTTCCACCCCTGCGCTATCAAACACCAGCTTGCGGGCCTGTACATCGAGCGTTACCTGCCAGGCGCCTTCTGCAATCAGCTTTGCTTTGGCCTGCGCTATCTCGAGTTCCCAGTTTGTATTCACTTCAAAGAGATCGTGCAGCAGGTATTGGAGAGAGTCCGGGGTAACTGCCTGCAGCTCACGATACAGATCAAGTGTTGTTGCCAGAGGTGCCTCTTTCGGATTATGCTTCTCCAACAGGTGCCGCAACGCCCTATTTACCTGCTCCTCTCCAACATATTCGCTCAATGCGTAGAGTGCGAAGGGCCCCTTGCGGTATGACATGTAGGGGTCGAGGCCCCGGAGCAGGGGTTCGCCCCGGCGGATCTCACGTCGGTATGGATCATGCATCCAGCTCAGAAATGCTCTAAAATGCTCAATCCCCTGGCTTTTCTCCACGACCTTCATGGCGTAGTACCAGGCAAGGCTTTCTGACATCACCGGGGCACCTTCTACGTTGGCATAGGGAACCGTCCACTGGTGTGCCATCTCGTGTGCCACTACCGCAAATGGGATATGGGGGTTACTTGAATCATCCTCTGGTTTCCAGTGGGAAAAACCTTCTGCATAGGTGATCATGCTGGCATCGGCGTGCATACCCGTGCCCGTGCCAGGTCGCTCCACAAAACTTAAATGGCTGTATTCGTAGGAACCAAAATGCCTGGTGTAATAGTCCAGGGAGGTGCGAATGGCCTGAACCATATGGTCAAGATGTCCCGTATTCTCCGGCTGGTGGAAAATCCGGATCTCTACAGTCTGTCCGGAGCCGTCTGGGTCTTTCCACGCTGTTTCATGTATGGCATATTTGGCTGAGAAGAAACCCCACTCGCCACCGATGGGGGCATCGGTGCGATAGTGGAAGTAACGGCGTCCCCCTTTTGTCCATGTTCGCTTCAGCGCTCCCGGGGCAACCGCTATCTGATCTTCATTGGTGCCTACTACCGCTTCAAAGGAGATTCCCCCGCTGCCGCTCTTTTTTCGTGCGTCCACATCGTACAGAGAGGCGATCAGCAGACGCGGCGGGAGACCGTGCTCCCGACGGTCGCTGGCATAGAGTAGTTCGCGTGTCTTCTGATAGCCGATAGCAGGCAGCCAGCTGTTCGTAAAGTAGGTGCCATTGGCAACCAGTGAGGGATCAATTCCACCTTCGCTAAAACCATTTGGCTTGCTATTTACCTGGAAATGGAGCTGTACTGATTCCCCGGGCTGCAGAGGCTTCTCCAGCGCATAAATACGGAAGTACAGCTCCTCGTCGGAGAGTGCCAGCGCTGCCGGCTGATCGAACGTGATGGTTTCAGTCTCAATGCCACGCACTGTTGCTACATAAATGGAGTCTATTGGCCCGGAGCTGAAGTTCATTAGGCTGTAGGTGCCACGAATAACCGCCATTCTGTTATGGGGATAGATCTCTACGTGCAAATTTGTGGCTGTTAGCCGGGGTTGAGGGATAGCTGCATAACGTCCGTAGCGACGCTCGTATTCGGCCTGCCGCTCTTTCTTTTCGGAGGCCGTGAGGTACTCGTTCAGCACATTGGTGTTGTAGAAGATAAAGCCACCCAACACAAGGATACCCCCCGCCGCTAAAGCGGCAGTCCAGGTAGTAGCACCCATAAATCGCTGGCGAGCCAACTGCAGACGCGCCCGCAGGCTGCTCTCCTTGCCCCGTACCCAGAGCAGCCTTGCTACAACGGCCAGCAGCAGTGCCCACGCCATCCAGTAGCCCTTGAACCACAACCAGGGTTCAATAGATGGACCGAAGCCACGCATGTCTGTATAGGACCAGCCCGGACTGGCTCCCCAAACGAGCAGGTTATGCTCAATGCCGAACAGGGAGGCCATGGCAATGAAAACAAAAGCGATGATCGCCACCAGGTGACCAATGTACTTCTGGTCTACCACCACATGCACCACTATGGCAAGCAGCGCGAAAATAAGGTAGTCAGTCAACTGAATCCCGAACATAATTTTCAGGTACAAGGCAATTTCGAAATGCTGATACTCCAGAATTACCTGAGCGAGCATACCGGCCCCAATCTGGAGGGCCAGAAACAGGACAAGCACGAGGCCGAGTCCCAGGTATTTGCCTAAAAGAGGAGCCCAGTCAGAACCTGGCATGGTGTCGGTGATTTCGCCCAGACGGGCATCGCGTTCGCGCCAAACCAACTCGCCGGCGAAGAAAACTATGAGGAATGGGATGATGACCCAACGGCTTAGTTCATCAGAAAGAGAACCTGTTAACTCATTGATGACGTAAATTGTCTTTGGTATCAGCAGTGCGCCTCTGAATTCCATTTGATCGATCACCACCGGCACCGCCATGAGGGGTAGCATTACCAGCAGAGCGAGTCCGCCCCAGCTAAATGCAATTGCGCTGAAGGACGTCCAGGCAATGACTAATGTCTGGCGGGCATGCGTAGCGAAGCCAAAGCTACGCGGGACCTGCGGAATGGAGATGGGCGTGCCCATGGCACGGTCAATGCCGGCGAGCATAGGTGCATGTGCAGGCATGTCGTAAGCATCAGTAGGCAAGGAATGTAGTGTGCCTGTCCTGAGCATTGTGAAGGGTCGTGTCATATACCTCCACCAGGTGGTCCCGCTGCGATGGGCAAAGCGAAAACTGACGTAGGT
>JASLAE010000366.1 GCA_030147305.1 Cesiribacter sp. | reverse complement strand
AATTCGCCTACAGTAGCCATCCAGGTTGGGCGGACTCCACAAGGGCCCTTTCAGCCTATGAAGAAGATTTATGAAACGCCTGAGGTTTATGAGGATATAGACTTCTATACCTATAATGCCAAAGCACACCCACACCTGTCTAAGCCCGGGGAGTTACTGATCAGCTATAATGTTAATTCATTCGATTTTATTGACGACATTCATAAACACCCACATCATCTGCGACCAAGATTTATCAGTGTTAAATATTAAACAGCTATAGGCGTCTCTCCTAAACATGCCCTGAAGATGAAAAAGCACAAAGCTTCTGATGCCGGTACAGCCATAACCTTGCAAAATGCCAGGGCTAAGCTTACGCTGGATCTGTTTGGAGGAGCTATTACAGATTTTCATCTGCTGGAGAACAAGATCAATCCGCTCAGCTTTAAATTTACACAGGCGCAAATGCCAGAAAATAACCGGGCCGGAGCACCCTACCAGGGCCATTTTATTTGCCTGGGCCGATGGGGAGAACCTTCTGTGGGTGAAAAAATGGCTGGAATGCCCAATCATGGTCAGTTTGCCAACATTTTATGGCAGCTGCAGGAAAGCGGGCAAAATGTACTGCGCATGACAGCGACAGCTCCACTGGAGGGCCTACAGCTAAACAGAAGCCTGCTACTCGATACCGAAGTGGCTGCTTTTGCAGTTGAGGAGCAGGTTACTAACATCAATCCGCTGGGCAGAGTCTACAATCTGGTGCAGCATCCAACCATTAGCGCCCCTTTTCTGGATGGTACTACCCGTGTAGATTGCAATGCTGTTACAGGCTTCAACCAGCATTTCAGCATCACGCCTAAAAAGTATTCAATGAAATGGCCTACGGGTTATACTGATAGGGCTACCGCGATTGATCTTAGCATACCCGAAGACCCATATGATTCGGTGTTTTCTTTTGTAGTGGATAAGGCCAGTAGATTTGGCTGGCTCACAGCTTTTTCGCCCACCCATAAGATGCTTATCGGCTATGTATGGAAGCGTGGAGACTATCCCTGGATTCATCTTTGGCAATCCTGGTCGGGCAATACCATCACCTACAGAGGCATAGAGTTTGGTACAGCAGGCATTCATCAGCCTTTTAAGCAAATATTAGCCACTGCTCCCCGTGTATTTGGCGAAAGTACCTATGCATATATTGATGCGGGCGAAACAGTAAGCAGGCGCTACCTCTGTTTTCTCATGCAGGCAAATGAGGAATATGCCGGTGTAGACAGCATTGATTTAGAAGATGGTCAGCTCCACATCAGGGGAAAACAGCAGGATCAGCATGCATCAATCAGTACCACTTTTAAAGGTTTTCTATGAGATTTAAGGATAAGACAGTGGTAATAACCGGAGCAGCCAAAGGCATTGGGGCTGCCTGTGCCAGTCTGTTCCATACCGAGGGTGCCAATGTTGTATTACTCGATATTCTGGCAGCTGGCAGCACATCTCCTGCTCAGGGAGGGCTTTACCTGCAATGCAATGTTTCTGCAGAAGCAAGCGTTCAGCAGGCCTTTGCTACTATTCGCGATACGTTTGGTACTGTACACTGCCTGGTAAATAATGCGGGCATTCAGCGTTATGGATCTGTTACAGAAACATCGGAGGAGGTGTGGGATGAGGTTTTTAATGTAAACCTGAAAAGCATGTTCCTTTGTGCTAAGTATGCCATTCCGCTGATGCAGCCTCATAAGAAGGGTGT
This sequence comes from Cesiribacter sp., assembly GCA_030147305.1. Taxonomy (GTDB): domain Bacteria; phylum Bacteroidota; class Bacteroidia; order Cytophagales; family Cyclobacteriaceae; genus Cesiribacter. The sequence goes on along the minus strand of JASLAE010000366.1, from coordinate 4,213 downwards.
AATCATCAACATGGCAAGTGTTCAGGCTTTTGTAACGCAAGCAAACGTGGCGGCCTATACCGCTGCTAAATCAGCAGTGCTTGGCTTAACCCGCAGTATTGCCATAGATTATGCACCCTACATCCGGTGTGTGGCTGTTTGTCCCGGCACCATTAATACGCCCATGCTGCAGGATGCCATTGCACTATCACCCAACCCCAACGAAGTGATGCAGGAGTGTATAGATATGCACCTGAGTAGAAGAATTGGAGAACCCGCAGAAGTGGCAGAACTGGTTGCTTTTCTTTGTGAAGACAAGGCAGCCTTTATCACGGGCGAAGCCATCAGGATTGATGGCGGGCTTGGGATCTCGATTGGTGGGAGCAAAAGAGATGAGCCATGAAAATAACAGATATTAAAGCCACTACGGTAGCAGTGCCCTTAGAAGCGCCCATACGCCATGCAAATGGAAGTCACTGGGGGCGCTTTATCAGAACCATTATAGAAGTAGAAACTGATGAAGGCATTACCGGGCTGGGAGAAATGGGCGGTGGCGGACAATCTGCAGAAGCCGCTTTCAATGGCCTAAAGGGATACCTGCTTGGCCATGACCCCCTGCAGCTGGAGGCACTCTACTGGAAAATTTGCAACCCCACAGCATCACTATACAACAACCGAACACAGCTACATGCTGCCCTGGAATTTGCCTGTATCGACATTATTGGCAAGAAACTGGGTATACGGGCCTGCGACCTGCTGGGAGGTGCTCTGCGGGAAAGTGTGCCCTTTGCTTCTTATCTGTTTTTCAGGTACCCGAATGAACAAACAGGTTTAGGTGGTGAAGAAACAGCTGAAGCGATGGTGCAGCATGCAAAAGATCTGGTGGCAAGATACGGTTTTACCTCACATAAACTTAAAGCTGGTGTCTTTCATCCCGATTATGAAATAGAAGTTTTCCGGGCACTGGCAGCAGCCTTTCCAGACCATAAACTTCGCATAGATCCCAATGCTGCCTGGAGTGTGGAGGAATCCATACGCATTGGAAAAGCTATTGAAGATCTGCCTAACGACTATTTTGAAGACCCCACCTGGGGACTGGAAGGCATGCGACGGGTAAAGGAGCGGCTGCGCATCCCCACGGCTACGAATACCGTGGTGGTTAATTTTGAACAGCTGGCCACCTGCATTCGCACCAATGCCATAGATGTAATTCTGCTGGATACTACTTTTTGGGGCGGTTTACGCCAGGCCTGGAAGGCGAGTGTAGTCTGTGAGAAATTTCAGCTGGGTGTGGCAGTTCACAGTTCCGGCGAGCTGGGCATACAACTGGCCACCATGTTACACCTTGGCGCTGCCATTCCTAATTTATCCTTTGCTGCAGATGCCCATTATCACCACCTGGCGGATGATATCATCAAAGGTGGCAAAATGCAGTACCAGGGAGGGTGTATTCGTGTGCCCCAGGGCCCTGGGCTGGGGATAGAGCTGGACAGGGACAAGCTTCAACAGTATGCAGCATATTACCAGGAGCATGGCGGCTATGCCTATGACCGGGATCCGCAACGGCCCGATTGGTACAGCATACTTCCCGAAAGAAGATGGGCGCAACCTAAAAAATAAGTAAGCATGTCTTTAACCATAGCTAATGTAGAGATCTTTGCAGAGGGCCTGGACCATCCGGAATGCATTGCCGTTCATCCTGATGGCGCTGTATGGGCAGGCGGGGAGGCCGGCCAGATCTACCGTATTTCCCCTGATGGAAAACAAATGGAAGAAATTGCCAACACGGGTGGATTTGTGCTGGGAATTGCCTTTTCACCAGATACCAGCTGGCTGGCCATCTGTGATCTAAAGCTTAAGTGTATCTGGCAGCTGGAGCTGAAGACCCGGCAACTGAGAAAATTTGCTTCCGCTGCTGATGGTGAGGCCTTTAATATTCCAAATTTTCCCGTATTTGATAGTCAGGGAAATTTGTATGTTTCCGAAAGCGGCGCTTTCAGGAGCATTACCGGAAAAATATTTAAGTTTGATGCAGGAGGGCAGGGCCACATCTGGCATCCGGGGCCATTTAATTTTGCCAATGGCCTGGCCCTTTCTGCAGATGAAAAACACTTATATGTTGTCTGTACCTGGTTGCCAGGGGTAGAAAGGATTGCCATTACTGAAGATGGTCGTGCAGGTAAAAGAGAAGTTTATACTACATTGCCGCAAACTTGCCCCGACGGTTTAGCCTTTGATGTGGCAGGTAACCTTTATATTTCCTGCTACGCCCCTAATCATATCTACAAAGTAAATGTGCAACAGGAAGTTAGCCTGCTGATCGACGATTGGGAAGGTCATACCCTTGCCAACCCCACGAACATAGCTTTTGGTGGCGCCGGGTTTTCCGATTTGTTTGTAGCAAATTTGGGGAGGTGGCACATAGCCAGAATTGCATTGAATACGCCAGGGTTAAAATTGCCTGCCCATCGCACAATGGCTTGAGATTAGTTTCAACAGAGATTTGAGGCCTTTTTAAGCTAACAGTACTGCCGGGCGATATTATCTCTACCGGCACCCCGGCTGGCGTAGGTTTGGGCATGCATCCGCAGGTATACTTAAAAGAGGGTGATGTGGTAGAACTGGGAATTGACGGATCAGGCGTAGCCAGACAGCAGGTTAAGGCTTATCCGGAAGCATAACTGCTACCGTTTAATATCAATTGTATACTTAAACTGATCGGCCCGGTAATAGCCCAAATTGTACTCAATGGGCCGGTCGCCCGGATCGCATACCAGTCTTTTCCTGAACAAAATAGGCTCTCCGGTTTTTATGCCCAGCATTTTAGAGAGCTTACCATCGGCAAGCATTGCAGAAATTTCCTCTTTAGAAATAGAGGGTACGGTATGGTAATCCTTCTCCAGGATGTCGTACAGGTATCCGTTAAAATCTTCGTTCCCCGTCATGCCTACGCGTGGATGAAAGTAAGAGATGAAGTAGACAAAAGGACCTTTATCAAAGCCTTTGAGTCTTTCCAGTTTCAGCAGTTTGGTTGATTTTTTTATTTGCAGCGCGGCTGCAATTTCTTCATCGGCGTTAATCCAGCTTACCTCAATTTTATAATTCTTAAAATCGATCCCTTTTTTGTGCATCTCTTTGGAGAAGCTAAACCAGTTGTCCAGTTTAGTGGAAACGCTGGGTTTTAAGACTTTGGTGCCAACCCCTTTTTTTCTGTCCAGCAGGTTTTCATGCACCAGTTTATTGGTTGCCTGACGAATGGTATTGCGGGAAATACCCAGACGCTTTGCCAGGTCTACTTCCTTGGGCAGCAGCTTGCCATCCTGGTAGGCAGGATCCTTGATCATTTCCCGTAACAGATTCTCTACCTGCACGTGTAGGGGCAAATGGCTGTTATGGTCTATGGCAATTTTAGTCTCCAAAGCTGTATGTCTTTTTGTTCAAACAAATATAAAAAAACTGTTAAAAATGCACCTATTATAAATAAAATACTCCGGACTAAATATACATCAACCCTGTAGATCTCAAAAATAGCTGTTAAACAAGTGCAGCAGCCTGTTTTTAGTTATTGTCTGTTGAGCATATCAGATTTTTGGTTTGTTGTTCTTTAGACAAAAGGAAAATCATGGCTTCCTTTGTTCATATGTTCATACTTTCTATCTTCATGGCATAGCATTCCCCATAGACCTATGAAGCAGTTACTGTTTTTGCTCCTGATTTTTACAGCAACGATTCAGCAGCTACAGGCCCAGTCGCCAGCCTATAAAGATGAAGCTTTCACAGAATTCTTTCGCAGAACCAGTGGCTGGGTTGCTTCTGATGCCACCATCTCCGTGCTGCTTCCTCAGCAAAAGTCTTTGTGGTTGTTTGGCGATACATACCTTGATGACTATAATGCTTCCGACAATACAATTCCCTGCTTGTTTCAGGTGAGGAATTCCATGATGGTACAGGATATGACGCAACCTGCTGAATTTATTACCATTCTGGATCAAACCAAGATAGGGATTGCAAGAACGCCTGTGAAAGATCCAACCCGGGAAGAGCTCTACCTTTGGCCGGGCCATGGCTATAGCAAAGGAGATACCACCATCGTGTTCTGGCTTGGCTATACAGGCGCGGGTATGGTACATGAAGGCAACTATTTTACCAGGATCTACACCCCTGGTTTTACCGATGCTGCTGGCATAAAAGAGCTTTCGCAATTGCCTATGCCTGCAGGGGTAGAATGGGGCAA
>JASLAE010000311.1 GCA_030147305.1 Cesiribacter sp. | reverse complement strand
GTGCTGCGTTTGTTTATCAATACACCCGGACAGGTGATGCATTATATGCCGCAGATCTGGCCAACCAGCTGGGTGCCTTTGTGGCCTCACAGCGCGGGCCACTCCCTGCGTATACCCCTGAAATAAAACAAGTGCTGGGGTTATAACGAACGGTTATATAAGCCCCGGGAAATTATAATCATCATTAACTTACCAGGTTGTTCTGGTAATCAGGAAGGCCCTGTTCTGACGAGGCAGCTTATTGTCAGGAGAGTCAATTTGAGGCTTGAAGGCTGGCGCCAAACGGGTATGCTAGGCTTTTAAAGGGCGAATAACACGGCAGGGATTTCCTGCGGCAAACACATCTGCCGGAATATCCTTGGTAACCACCGAGCCGGCTCCTATTACCGAACGATCGCCAATGGTAACGCCCGGACAGATGATGCAGCTTCCACCCACCCATACATGCGAACCGATTGTTATTGGTTTGGCATACTCTAGCCCGCTGGCTCTTTCCTGCCAGTCAATAGGGTGTGTAGCCGTATATATTTGAACATTGGGGCCAAAAAGCGTGTAGCTGCCAATGGTCACCTGCATAACATCCAGGACCACACAATTGAAATTAAAGAACACTTTGTCGCCAACAATAATGTTACTGCCGTAATCGCAGTAAAAGGGGGGCTCTATCCAAAGATCTGTACCCGCCTGGCCAATCAGCTCTTTGAGGAGGCGGAGGCGTTCTGCTACTTCATCATCTTTTGTATCATTCAGTTGCTTGAATAATATTCTTGCTCTTCGCCTTTCTTCAGATAATTGTGCATCCGTGGCATTATACAGCTCACCATTCAGCATCTTTTCTTTTTCTGATTTCATTAGCAGCAGTATTTGGGTAAGGGTATTTAAGTGCCAGGCGTAAGGTAGCAATTCCACTCTTTTAAAAGCAATACCTTTTTGTATTTGGCCCATAAGGGTGAAGGGTACTGGCTATAAACCTTGAATACAAAGACAGCGCACCCTTTGTGAAAAGGGTGCGCTGTCTTTTAATTTGGTAAACTGTTTATTAATATTTTCTCATGATCTCCCCGCATGCTACTGGTAAGGATGCATCATATTCAACTCCCGCTGAGTAATGTGGAACCACCATGCCATCTTTTACAAAGGCACCATGGATTACAATCACCCGATCAATGAGCTTCAGGTCCTCCTCGGTTTGTGTGCCATCATAAGCAGCATTGAAGGCAGAGATTAATTCAGGGGTGCCGGTCATTTCTACATAGCTCAGGTTGCCGCCCTGGTTAGCATAAGGAAAATTTTCGGCGCTTAAAGGAACCAGCTCATCATCCAGGGGAACAATTACCGGGCCATAGAAAGGAAGCCCTTCCTGCAATGTGAGCAGGCCATCTTCTCCTGCAGCGCTTGGAGGGGGACAAACCGCATCTTTGTCTTCCATGACAAAGCCATGAATGTGTTGTGCGTGCACCCGGTTAGGCGACAGATTGCTGGCATTGATTAAGACCTGAAAATTCCCATTCTCCGTGTATTTGATGGTGGCAGTGCCTGTAACCCCAGAATCGTTCAGCTCACTCAGGTGCACTTCAAACATTTTTTCCACATGCTTGTCTACTTCATCTTCAATAAGATCCAGGTCATCTAAGTACTGGCAGCTGGATAGGAAACAGGTGCAAATAAGTGCCATGCCAAGAGCCCTGAAAGTGGCAACATACTGTCGATACCGGGGACTGGTACTTGTAGTCGTGTTTTTCATAACAAAAAATTTAAAAGTTTTGAAAAAGGGTAATTGATCATTAGGTGGTAATGATCGAACCGGTGACAGTTATGATAGTTTTGAAAAAACGACTGTAATTTACCGGCCTGATAAAGAAACAGTTACGGTCAGCTTATGCAATGTTATGAAAGTGCAAGCCTGCACAAAACTCAGGTTGGAATATCAGCCAAATAATTAAGAAGCTTTGCATGCGAACTGATTATGGATTGAGCTTTTTTGCTATATGGTGATAAATGCTAAGCCTTTTTCTGCCGGAGTACCTCCAACACTGATACCATCTACACCTAAAAATTAATGGCTATAAGCCATGTTGTGCTTATACAAATGTTTAGCGCATGCTGTGTAGTGGTACAAACATTGGTAATAAAAAAAGAGGCTGCCATAAGGCAGCCTCTCTTTGTTCTACTGAATTTAACTTTTACAGCCTTATTCTATTTATTGAATGTGTTCTGCAGGAACCAGTTGAGTGCAGGAATATCGATGAACAGCAGCGCTGCCAGCAAAAATCCTAACAAAACAACATAGATTCTAAAATACTTTCTTTTGTAAAGCTGCTCCGGTTTCTGGGCAACTGAGTCTTTTTGAAGACCTATTTTAAGATACCAGGCAAACAGCAAGGCAAAGAACGGAAAGCTGATTAGCAGCTCTATGCGGTTTTTAATCAGAAAAATACCCAGGAAGAAAGCAGAGGTAAGCGCATAGAAAAATGATGAAATCAGCAAGCTGTGTTCTGTGTAGAACTGGAATGAACGTCTGTACAAACCGGCAACCTTTGGGTCATCGATAAACCTGTATTCTGCAAAACGCTTGATGCCCATCAGGAAAGCCCCACCCATCCAATAAGCAACAATGATACTTAATGGAGGGAAAATCATAGGCACAAAAATATACCAGCCCAGGGCAAAGCGTATAGGGTTGTTGATGGACTCAGAGAGCACATCTGTAAAAATCCGGTCTTTGGTTCTGAAAGGGCGCACATTGTAAAGCACACCCATGATTAGCAGCAGCACCTCCAGCAGGAAGAAAGGCATGGAAATGTAATAAGCCAGTGCCAGACCCAGCGTAGCTAAAAAGACATACTCCAGGTAGATGTAGGGAGCGTACAGGTTTTTAGTAACAGAAGGCCTGTTCTTTTTAACAGGGTGAAATTTATCGAATTCAGCATCCAGCCACTCGTTGATCACATAGTTGGCGGAGGCAATGAGGCAGGTACTGATGACACCCACCAGAACAGCCACGACAAGTTCTACATTAAAGGTTACCTCGAAATACAGGATCGCAAATAGCATACCTGGCACCATAAAGATGTTCTTAAACCAGTGATCTGGTCTGGCTAAGGCAACATAATCTTTTAAGGATGAGTTATCCTTTGGTACTGCTACGGTTTCCGAAGGACTTTTAGAATAATTCTGGTTCATACGCTTTGAATATCGGCTTAAAAAATGTGATGCTTAGTTATGATTGTTATTAAGAGTGCTTGTGGTTTTTGCTAATGTTCTGTAGAAATCACTTTTCTTATCTTCAGCAGAGAGAATATAGTATTCCATACCAGCCAACCGGGCACATTCTCCATCCAGTTCATCTCTGTCTCCTATAAATAGGCAATTTTCCGCGGAAATATCAAAATATTTCATAATATAAGTCAAGCCTGCGGGATTAGGTTTTAATGCATCTACTTCTTTATCGGTAGAAGAAACCACCAAATCCGCCTGTAAGCCCATGGCAAGTAGTTTCTCTGTTGCAGGATAATCGGAGTAAATTGCAATCTTGATATCCTGCTTTTTTAAAAAATCAAAAAATTCACTTATGCCGGTGTAACTACATTCTTTTAGATATTGTAAAGGAGCCTGGTGCATCCACTTTTCTATTACCTTTTTTACAGCATGGGCCGGTGCCTTAATTTTCTTTGCACAAATTTCATACTGAGAATCTTCAATATTCTTCACCGGGTTAAAATTCATTAACTCTCTTTCTTTTCTAAAAACCCGGATAATTTGTAAATCATATGCCTGCCAGGGGCGCAGCATGTAATGGCTGATAAGCGTACGACCCATCCTTTTCCGTAGCCTGGACTGGTCA
>JASLAE010000292.1 GCA_030147305.1 Cesiribacter sp. | reverse complement strand
AACCCGCTGGCATGATAATTATGCCGATCTGGCGCAGGATTCTTTATACCATAAAATAACTGCCCGCATGTGCCTGAGCCACACCTCCGGCTTTCCTAACTGGCGCTGGTTTCAGGAGGATGAAAAGCTGAGGGTACTTTTCGAGCCTGGGGAACGATACCTCTACTCAGGGGAGGGCATGACTTACCTGCAGGTAGTGCTGGAGCGCATGCTTGGGAAAGACCTGGAAACGCTGGCACAGGAAAAGATCTTCGGACCACTGGAGATGCACAACAGCAGCTACACCTGGCAGCCGCGCTTTGAAGATAATTACGCATACGGACATGCCGCAACCGGTGCGCTGTTTGATAAGGACAAAGACAACGAAGCCAGGGGCCCCAGCACCCTGGAAACAACCCTGGCTGACTATAGCACTTTTATGGAAGCAGTCCTCCAGCAGAAGCTGCTCAATAAAGTATCCTATAAAGAGCTCTTTTCAACCCAGATCAGGATCCGGTCGCTTAGGCAGTTTGGACCGCTATCCCAGCGGGATTCCACCCTCAATGATGCGATAGCCCTTGGCTACGGACTGGGTTGGGGTGTGCTGCAATCACCTTATGGGGTGGGTGCCTTCAAAGAAGGGCACGGCGAAGGTTTTCAGCATTATTCCATCCTCTACCCGGAGGCAGGCATTGGGGTGCTGATGATGACCAACAGCGACAATGGTGAGGGTATCTTTAAAGAATTGCTGGCCCTGACCATCGCCGATATTTACACGCCTACAGAATGGGAAAATTACCTGCCCTATCAGGAGCGGGCGCCCATCGCTGATTCACTTAATGGCTACCTGTGTGTACCCTGCGACAAGGATTGCGACAGCCTCACTTTCACCAGTCCCGGTAAATGCCCCCATTGCAGCATGTCCCTGGAGCCTAAGATTTCCCTGCTGCTAGGAGATTGAGATTTAGCAATGAAAAAAGCGAGGGAATCAATTCCCTCGCTATATGTTATCCTCTGTGGTACACCCGGCACCATTGCCGCAATTCTGCTTCGTGCTTGGGTGTGAGCTGGCCGTGCTGCAGCCGCCAGAGCCAGTTATGCTTGGTAGAGGCCGGCAGGTTCATCCGTGCGCTTTCGTCGAGCCCCAGCACATCCTGTATAGGCAGTATGGCAATTTTAGCAACAGAGGCATAAGCCATGCGTCCCAGTACTTTATGTACCTCTTTTTCCAGGACAATCTGTCCTACATATTCTTCCATATGCCGACGCTCCACTTTAGTCATATCGTTGCGATACCAACCGCGGGTGGTGTTGTTATCATGGGTGCCGGTATAAGCCACCATGTTCGGCACATAGTTATGCGGTATAAAGGTAGAGCGGGGCATATCGTCGCCAAAAGCAAACTGTAGTACCTTCATGCCTGGAAGCATAAAGTCATCCCGTAATACATATACAGCATCACTGACTTCGCCCAGGTCTTCCGCAATAAAAGGAAGGTCCCCTAATTCTTTGTTCATGACATTGAAGAAATCGGCGCCGGGACCATCAAGCCACTCTCCGTTTTTGGCAGTTTCTTCACCGGCAGGCACACGCCAGAAATCGGCAAAGGCACGGAAATGATCAAGCCGCAGCACATCGTAAAGCTCCATGTTTTTCCGGATACGCCGTACCCACCAGGCATAGCCCCCTTCCTTCAGCACATCCCATTTAAAGACTGGCATGCCCCAGAGCTGACCATCCTCATTGAAATAATCGGGTGGTACGCCGGCCACTCCCAACATATTTCCTGCTTCGTCAAGATCAAAGATGGTGCGATTGGCCCATACGTCTACAGAGTCGTAGCTTACATAAAAAGGCAAGTCGCCAAAGAATTGTATGCCCAGGTTGTTACAGTAGGTTTTAAGCTCCTGCCACTGTTTTGTGAAAAGGAACTGCAACCACTTTACTTTTTGTATAGCATCAGACTGCTGCTTGCTGAACTGTTTTAGTGCTTTGTCCTGACGCTGCTTATACTCCTCCGGCCATTCATACCAGGGTTTACCTTTCTGCTCTTGTTTGAGTACCGAATACAGGGCAAAGTTATCCAGCCAGGCAGCTTCCTGTTCGATGAATTGTTGGAACTGCCGCTCCAGCGCGCTAAAATTGCCCGCTTTGTAATTTTGGTAGGCTTTTTCGAACAGGTCCAGCTTGTTCTTTTCAGCCTGCTCAAAATCTGCTTTGTCGTGTACGGTAAGATGGTAGTTAAGCAACTCCTCGGCATCCAGCAAACCATCTGCTGCCAGCAGTTCTGGGCTGAGTAGGAGGGTATTACCTGCCATGCTGGAGTAAGAACTGTAGGGCGAATGGCCAGCGCCGGCTTCTGTTGGGTTCAGGGGTAGCAGTTGCCAGTATTTTTGGCGACTGCGGCACAGGAAGTCGGCAAAGGCATGTGCTTCCTGCCCAAAGTCGCCAACACCAAAAGGCGAAGGCAGGGAGGTGATGTGCATCAAGATACCCGCACTGCGATCACTCAAAGGCTGCTGCAGCTTCAGGATGGCCAGTGGCAGGTTCTTGAACAGCTCATTTACTCCAATGCCTTTCTCATCTGCTTTGCCCTTAGTCTGGTGCAGCAAATGCTGCCAGTCGGCAGGTGCTTCGCCGGGAAGTAATATGCGGGTATCTTTCCAGTCCAGCGCCTGTATATCTTTTTTCTGGTGTTTGCTCAGGCTGCCCAGGTGCAGCGGTACGGCTACCACACACCATTCCTGTTGATGGTGCCGGGCAAAAGCAAGTACATGATCTTTGTACTTACCTTCTACTTGTAAAGGAAGATAATGGCCCTTTTCAAACAGTTCGCTTTGCTGTTTGCGCTGTTGTAACAGCTGGTGAATCAGCCAAAGCTTTATTTGACCACCGGAACGCTTATTCCATAGCCCCAGAAGCAGCTCTTCCTGGTCTTTTTCCCAGTTTTCCACCTCTTCCAGCAGGCGCAGGCGCTCTTCGTAACCAACGGCCCGGCGGTTATCCGGGTCTACCAGGCTAAGATCCCAAAGCTCGGTGCCCTGGTACACATCCGGTACGCCGGGGCAGGTGAATTTAAGCACTACCTGCGTCAGGGAGTTGATGATGCCAAAGTCAGCTATCTTTTTGTGATATTTTGTGAAGGCTTTCCAGAAGGGACGCTTCCTGTCCAGCAACCGTATGGCAAAGTCTTTGGCAGCTGTTTCGTATTCCTCGTTGGGCGTACTCCAGTTAGAATGATGCTTTGCTTCCCGCAGCGCTTTTTGCAGGTATTCCTGAATACGGTTGGTAAAATCATCTTCGCCCTGCTCGGGCATGGGGTAGGCCCCAATGAGGGTCTGGTAGATCAGGTATTCATCATTGGCATCCGGAGAGCCATTCTGCTTCAGTCCCCAGTTCACACTCTGCCATTCCTGTACCTGCTGCAGCCATTCGTCGGGCAGGTCGGTGAGCACATTAAGCCGTGCCCGCACATCTTCTCCACGCTTGGTGTCGTGGCTGGAGGTGGCATTAAGGGAAAGCGGCCAGTGCTGTTGCCGCTCCTGCATGATTGCGTGAAATTCCGCAGCCGACATGCCAAAGGCTTCCGGAGCATCCCCTACTTCATTGTGTCCGGCAAAGCGGTTGTAAGTATACATAAGGGTGTCTTCCACACCCTTGGCCATTAAGGGGCCGGTAAACTGCATGCAGCGCTGGTAGAAGCGCAGTGCCCGCTGGTTAAACGCTTCCTCAGCCTCCCGGGGCTTTTGCAGCAGCACATGCTCCAGCAAGGCTACAGCAGCTGCCAGTTCCTTTTTTTCCTTGCGGGCTCGCTTAAAAATATCCTGTACGGCAGCGGCTTCTTCTTTGTCCAGGGGTAGTTGGTTGCCATAATAACGATAAACCGGACACTGGATCAGGAATTCGCCTATTGCTGCTTTTAGGTCCTCTTCCTTTACCGCTGCCAGTGCAGTCTTATCTGCAAGGTTTAGCTCCAGGAAAAGGTGATAGAGGTTGTCCAGCTCACCGGCCATGCGTTGGTAGAGGATAAACTCTTTCTTTTGCCGGATTTGCGCATGGATCGCGGTTTTATCATCAACCAACTCCTGATAGAAGCTGGTGAAGGCTTCTTTGCCGGCCGGGTTGGTGAGCAGGTTATTGACAATGGAAAGAAAGTCATAGCCGGTATTGCCCTGGATGGGCCATTTCCGGGGCAGGGCCTCACCAGGTTCCAGAATCTTTTCTACTGTAATGTGGGTATCTTCACCAACGAGTTCCCGCAGCCTGTTCATGTACTGAGTAGGGTCGTAGAGTCCATCTATGTGGTCCAGGCGGAGACCCTGGATCACCCCCTCGTCGAGCAGCTTTTTAATGTACTGGTGGTAGTGCTCAAATACCTTTTCTTCCTGTATGTTGAGGCAGATAAGGCTGTTTACCGTAAAAAAGCGACGGTAATTTATGTGTTTCTCTGTTTCCTGCCAGTAGCAAAGGCGATAGACCTGCTCCTCAATCACTTGTTTGAGCAATTCAGGATCATTATTCACATCCTTTAAGGCAGCTGTTAGAACAGTTTTGGTGGCGGCCGCTTTCATCAGGGCAGTAAACTGCAGTTGAAATTCATGCCACTGCTCTGCAAGCTTTTCAGCATCTTCCTGCTTGTGCATCTGATCGAGCTGCTCAAGCAGTTGTTGAATAGCCGCAGGCACTTCTTTTTTCCCCGCTTTCAGAATTGTAATATAGGAGCGCAGGTGCAATGGAAAGTAGTTGTCGTAATATTTGAGTACCAGGCGGGGCGCCTGATAGGCTACTTCCACTTCTTTTTTCTCCAGCACTTCTTCCAGGGGAGCACCCAGAAAGGGAACCATGATGCGTCCGTGGTACAGCTGGCTTGTCCAGGCTACGTCAAAGAAGGTCGCATATTGCGATAACTGTCCTTTTTCCAGCACATCCATCAGCCAGGGATTATGCTGGTTGTAGGCCATGTGGTTGGGTACAATGTCCTGCAGCCAGTTAATTCCTTCTTTCTGCAATTTCTTGCTGATGGTCTTTAGCTGCTTTTCGGTCCCCACTTCCGGATTGATCTCGTGCGGATTTACCACATCATACCCATGGGTACTGCCGGGTGTTGCCGTAAAGATTGGCGAAGCATAGAGGGTACTTACCCCAAGCTTCTGCAGGTAAGGAATTATTTTTTCGAATTCTTTCAGAGAGAACTCTTTATGAAACTGAATGCGATAGGTGCTAACCGGATTAAGCATGGCGGTTACTGGCGTAAATGACTAAGGATTCGGGTTGAAGTTGGATGCTGTCTCCTGCAGCGGCAGCAAGTGGAGCCGGCGCATGGGTGACTGCTGCAGCACTTTGCTCCACAGGGTTTTTCCATTCAGCAGCGGCAGAGTCCAGCAAACGGCGCCATTCCTGGCGGTAGGTAGGCAATTGTATGCCCTGTTTTTCTTTGGAGAAATTCATCAGGCAAATGATGTGCTGGCCATCGAGCCAGCGGTGCAGCAGCAGGGTTCCCCTTTTCTCGTTAAATTCTGCATCCACCTGCTTGCGGTTTAGCTGGCGCAGCACAGGCTGCTCTTTGCGCATGGCAATGAGGTTCTTGTACCAGCGAAGCATGGTCTGGTGCGGCTCCTGCTTCAGCAGGTGCCACTGCAGCCTGGAGTTGTTGAAGGTTTCTTCGGCTTGCGGATCGGGCGCTTCTCCCACAGCATGAAAGGCGGCAAACTCAGCCTTTCGGCCCTTGCTTACGGCTTCTACCAGCTCAGGATCGGTATGGCTGATGAAATAGAGAAAGGGATTGGTCTCGCTCCACTCTTCGCCCATCCAGAGCATGGGCAGGTATGGGCTCAGCAACACGACGGCAGCCATCAGCTTTTGCATCTCAAAGCTTACCAGCTGGCTGCTGCGCTCACCCAGCATGCGGTTACCAACCTGATCGTGGTTTTGGGAGAAGACTATAAATTGTTTGCCCGGGTTATTTTCTGCCCTGGTGCCAAAATGTTTAAAGCGATGCGGCGAGAACTGGCCATCATATACATAGGCATCTTCATAAGCCTTGGCCAGGTGCCCAATGCCTTCAAAGTCTGCATAATAGCCGGTTTTAGCCTCACCGGCGGTTACCCGCAGGGCATGGTGAAACTCGTCGATCCACTGTGCATCCATTCCATACCCTCCCTGCTCCAGGGGGTTGATAAAGCGGGTATCGTTGAGGTCTACCTCGGCAATAAGGTAATGCCGGCGGCCGGTCTGGGCCATCAGCTTATCTACCTGCTGCTTTATTTCCCGGAGCAGATGGTTAGGACTAAAATCTTTGATGGCATGGACGGCATCCAGGCGAAGGGCATCGATGTGAAAATCACGAAACCACATCAGCGCATTTTCGATAAAGTACTGGCGCACGCCATCACACCAGGCATCGTCGAAATTCAGGGCCTTGCCCCAGGGGGTATTATATTTTTCTGTGAAGTAAGGGCCGTAATCGCTCAGGTAGTTGCCTTCGGGACCCATGTGGTTGTACACTACGTCCAGCACTACGGCAATACCCCGCTGATGGCAGGCATCTACCAGCGCCATCAGGCCGGCGGCACCCCCATACGTGTTTTGTACGGCAAATGGATAGACCCCGTCATAGCCCCAGTTGCGGCTGCCGGGAAACTGCGATACCGGCATAATTTCGATGGCATTAATGCCCAGCTCTTTCAGATAGTCCAGCTTACGCGTAATACCTTCAAAAGTACTTTCCGGAGAGAAGGCGCCCGTATGTAGTTCATAGAGAACATATTCTTCCAGCGGCAGGTTGTTCCACTGCTGGTCCTGCCAGCGGAAATCCTGCAGCCTTATGGCTTGTGAATGGCCGTGGGGCCCCTGCGGCTGTGACAGCGATGCCGGATCGGGCCGCTCCACTTCCTCTTTTTCACCCTGCAGCACTACTTTGTAAAGGTTGCCGGGTTTAATTTTATTGGTGGTAGCCTGCCAGATCCCAAGCGCGCCCTTTTCCAGGGGCAGGGTCTCCTTGTCTTCTATTCTGATGGCTACACTTTCCAGCAGGGGAGCCCAGACACGAACTTCTGCTTTTCCCTGTTTATCGAAATTAACACCAAGCGTTCTACGGCTTATATCAATGTTATTCATGCAGCTAGGTTAAAAAATAGGGTGTTCCAGCAAAACTATAGAGCGGCCATTGATGGTAATGGATTCCCCTGGCAGATAGGTATCTCCTTCGTCACTTATCCGGTTTTCACTCGTGTCCAGTACCTTGTTCCATTGTTCCCCATATTTTTTAGGGGGCAGCTTAAAGGTAAGAGGCCCACTATGTGCGTTGAAGATAAGATAGAAGCTATCGTCAACAATGTGTTCACCTTTTGGACCACGGGAGTGGATGCCCCGTCCGTTTTTGAACACACCCAGGGCCTTGGCAAAATCCTGGTTCCATTTTTCTTCTGTCATTTCTTTGCCATTGGGGGCAAACCAGGCAATGTCCTCTAACCCTATACCTTTAATGGGCTGTCCCTGGAACCAACGACGGCGGCAAAAGGTCGGATGGCTTTTGCGCAGGTGGATAAGCTTTCTGGTAAACTGCAGCAGTTCTGTATCGGCCTCGTGCCAGTTAATCCATGAAATTTCATTGTCCTGGCAGTATGCGTTATTATTGCCTCCCTGTGTGCGGCTTATCTCATCGCCGGCAAGCAGCATAGGCACGCCCTGCGACAGAAAAAGGGTGGTGAGGAAATTCCGTTTTTGCCGTTGCCTGATCTCCAGAATTTCCGGATTGTCGGTCGGGCCTTCTGCGCCGCAGTTCCATGAGCGGTTATGACTTTCCCCGTCGTTGTTATTCTCTCCATTGGCCATGTTGTGCTTTTCGTTGTAGGAAACAAGGTCATTGAGCGGGAAGCCATCGTGCGCTGTAATAAAATTGATGCTGGCCGTAGGGCTGCGATAGTCGTCGCGGTACAGGTCGGAGCTACCGGTAAGGCGCTCTGCAAACTCACCCAGAATACTTTCTTCGCCACGCCAAAAGTCGCGCATGGTATCGCGGTACTTGCCATTCCATTCGGCCCAGCCGGGCGGAAACTTACCAACCTGGTAGCCACCTTCGCCAATATCCCATGGTTCGGCAATTAATTTTACCTGTGAGATAACGGGATCCTGGTGAATAATATCGAAAAATGAGCCCAGGCGGTCCACATCGTGCAGCTCGCGGGCGAGTGCAGAGGCAAGGTCGAAGCGGAAACCATCGACATGCATCTCCAGCACCCAGTAACGCAGGCTGTCCATGATCAGGCGCAGTACATTGGGCATCATGGCATTGAGGGTGTTCCCGGTGCCGGTGTAGTCCATGTAGTAGCGCTTATCATCAGTAAGCCGGTAGTATGAGACATTGTCTATGCCCCGGAACGAAATAGTGGGTCCCATGTGGTTGCCCTCACCAGTATGGTTGTAGACCACATCCAGAATTACTTCAATGCCGGCCTTGTGCAGTTCCTTCACCATGTTTTTAAATTCCAGCACCTGCTCACCCAATACGCCACTGCTGGAGTAGCGTACATCCGGGGCGAAGAAGCCAATGGAATTATAGCCCCAGTAGTTGGTAAGGTCATTTTCTTTCAGGTGGCGATCGGTAATGAAATGATGAATAGGCAGCAGCTCCACAGCTGTAACGCCCAGCTGCTTCAGGTAATTGATGGTTACCGGATGCGCCAAACCGGCATAAGTACCTCTGATTTCTTCTGGAATATCAGGATGTAGTTTGGTGAAACCTTTTACATGGGTTTCATAGATAATTGTTTGGTGGTATGGAATATTCGGCCTTGCATCGCTTTCCCAATCAAAAGAAGGATTTATAACCACCGACTTTGGAACATACGGAGCACTGTCTACCTGGCTGGGAACCAGATCTTCCTCCGGGCCTCCTATTTCATAACCAAACATGGCATCGTGCCATTCAATTGTACCCGCTATGGCTTTGGCATAGGGGTCAATGAGCAGTTTATGCGGATTAAACCGATGTCCATTGTGGGGTTCGTATGGCCCGTAAACGCGATAGCCATATAACTGACCTGGTTGAATGTCTGGCAGGTAAGCGTGCCATACCTGGTGGGTACGCTCTGTTAAACGTATTTTTACAGACTCAACATCCTGACTGTTATCATCGAAAAGACAAAGGTCAACTCCAATAGCGTTTTCAGCATATAGCGCAAAGTTGACACCTCTTCCATCCCAGGTGGCACCCAACGGGTAAGGGTTGCCAGGGTATACCAATATATTCATGTAGTTTTAACTTGTGAGGGGCGTGTTATTGTTTCGCATTAACTCCAGATTGTACCGGAAAGCTTGTAAACAAGGATTGTTAGTCCCTGGAACTATCAAAAAATTCGTTTCTTAAAAAATTAAAAAATTACTAAGCTCACGCAGACTGTTGCTGATACACGTTGATCTTCTACAAAAGGTTACTGAAAGTTTCTATAAATGCTGCTGGAACTGTGGCAGTTAGCCACACACCATTTGCCGAACAGTAAAAAGCATAACCAGCCCTGTGCATCTTTCCGCTATGCACCCTTAACACAACTGCCTGGCCATGCCGGCTTCCCACCTTCAGCGCTGTATTGGTGTCAGGGGAGAGATGCACATATTGCCGGCTTTTGCGCTGTAAACCCTCCTTCAGAATAGCAGGCACATGTTGAATTGCAGTGCCATGATAGAGCACGGCTGGCGGAGGAAGTGGTTTCAGTCCTAATTCTACCTGAATGGAATGCCCCTGGTTTGCCCGTATTTTGGTGCCATCAGCACTGAAAGCAAAACGTTGTTTGTCATTGCTAATAACTACTTCCTGCAGTTTTGCCAGATCTATGGATATTCCCTGCTCTTGCATCTTTTCCAGTAAGGTTGCTACTGAGGTCCATCCTGCCTGATCCAGGGTAATGCCCAGCACCTCTGGTTGATGGCGCAGTACCAGGCTGAGCAGTTTGCTGATATGCTTATGGTTCATGTATGTGTGTTTAAATCCTTTAAGTTAGAATGCTGTTGTTAAACAA
This sequence comes from Cesiribacter sp., assembly GCA_030147305.1. GTDB lineage: Bacteria > Bacteroidota > Bacteroidia > Cytophagales > Cyclobacteriaceae > Cesiribacter. Next base: position 10,096 of record JASLAE010000292.1, on the reverse strand, counting down.
ACTATAAGTCAGCAGGGTAATGCTTTTTTAATGAGTGTAAACATAGAAAGTATGAAAGATTGGAATCTGGTTGGAAAGAAAGTTTTGGTTACCGGCGGTACCAAAGGAATCGGGCTGGCGGTGGTAGAGGAATTTGTTGCCCTGGGAGCTGAAGTGGTTTTTACAGCGCGCAACGACGAAGCAGTTGAAGAGCTGGAGCTTTCCTTAAAACAGCAGGGCTACAAAGCCTGGGGACTGGCAGGAGATGTAGCACAGGCAAATGACCGTCAGCAAATCCTGACTTTTGTAGCCCAGCAGTGGGGCGCGCTGGATGTGCTGGTGAATAATGCAGGCATGAACATCCGCAAGGCAACGGTAGCGTATAGTCCTGAGGAATATAGAAAAGTTGTGGAAGTGAACATGATTGCTCCATTTGAGCTATCCCGCCTGCTATTCCCGCTACTCAAAAAAGGCACAGGGGCAAACATCATCAACATCGCTTCCGTAGCCGGTAAGTTGGATGTACGCACCGGCTCACCCTATGGCATGTCAAAAGCCGGGTTGATTCAGCAGAGCCGCAGCCTGGCAGTAGAGTGGGCGCCGGAGGGCATACGGGTAAATGTAGTATCGCCCTGGTTTACCGAAACACCCCTGACTGAAGCTTACCTGTCCAGTTCAGAAAAAAAAGAAGCCATCGTAAAACGCACACCCCTGGGCAGGGTAGCACAGGCAGAAGAGTTAGCTGCAGCGGTGGCTTTTTTAGCCATGGACAAAGCCTCCTATATAACCGGTCAGAACCTGATGGTAGATGGAGGCTTAAGTGCCGGCGCATTGTAACAAATAGAGAAGTGTTTCAGGTCATTATAATGATGGTCACAGAGCAGTAGGCATGCAGCACAAAGCCTTATTCGAGCCAGAGAGGTCTCCAGCATTAGTTTGGCCAGGTGGGGAGAGCGCCTGCCAACATGTCTCCGCTTATATAGGCTGGTATAAAAAAGCCCGAAGCTATACTTCAGGCCCCCGAGGAGCTACACCACACCTACAATCATGAGTTACTTGTACAGCTGACCTATACCCATGTTCTTGGGCTACCAGCCTGCAGCATTTGCTTTGTGTAGTGAATCTTTGATCAACACATTGTCAATTTCTTCTCCGGCAGTGGAGGCATATGCGTAGAAAGCATTGTCTGAGGCAAACCATTCAGCAAACTGACTACTAGAATCTGACAAGCGCAGGCTATAAAGCTGTGTATTTCCGGGTAGATGTTTTTGCAGGGTATTGCGGATATCTAATAATAGATTTTCGCACGTAGGCTGATAGGAGAGCAGGACTAGCTTTTTGTCTATTTTCCGCCAGCTCTCTATCAAGCCTGCCGGCGCCTCCTGGTGCAGCAAAAGGGCGCCTTCCCTTGGCTTAATGATATAGCTTTCTACGATCCGGCTTAAATCTCCAAAATTCATGACCATACCACGGGTGGGTTCATGCGCCTGCTGATCGGGTTCGCCTATTAAAGTAACCCGTAACTGATAGGTATGCCCATGGATAGGCTTGCAATGGCCATCACTTGCCTGTAAGGCATGTGCCGCCTCAAACTGAAAGTTTCTGGATATTCTTAGAGTATTCATGCGATTAGCTAGTTTGGGTATCATGGCCGGCACCTGGGTATTATCGGGCATGAAAAACAGTTATAATAAATTTCTTCTGTGCATTTCTTCTTCCAGCAGCTGTAGCTCCCGGCCGGCCTGCCCTGCAATGGCGGTGTTTTCTTCTGCTCTGCGGATCAGATACGGCAGCGCTTTGGCTACCTCTCCGTAGGGCAGGTACTTCGAGACGCGGAAACCAGCCTGGGAGAGCGCAAAGCTGAGATGATCGCTCATGCCATACAACTGGGAAAAAGTAAGCCGTACCCTAAATGGATGAAGCTTGCGCTTATTGTATTCCTGCAGCACCAGGAGTAGGCTTTCTTCATTGTGTGTAGCCAGGCAAAGCTGCAGGACAGGCAAATTTTCCAGGCACAAAATCACCGCTTTGTTGAAGCATTCATCAGTTTTAGCTTTGGTAGGAAAAACAGGAGAAGTGTAGTGGAACTTTGCTGCCCGGGCCCGTTCTTTTTCCCAGTAAGCACCGCGCACCAGCTTAATGCCCGGAATGTAGCCCTTTTCATCTGCACGCTCCAGTAGCTCCTGCAAGTAATTGAGCCGATCGGTACGATATAGCTGCAGCGTAATAAAGACTACAACATGTCTGCGGTTGTAGCGCCCCATCATGGTTTCACCTAAAGCATCAATTGCAGGCTGCAACCAGCTTTCTTCGGCATCTATGTACACACTCACACCCGCATCTATTGCATATTCGCAGATGGTATCCAGGCGCAGGCAGGTACGTTCATAAGCCGATGCATCTTCCGGGTTCAGCGGTTTTTCACCGGAAAGCTTTTCAAATATTTTTCGATGACCCAGGGCCGTCATTTTCACACTCACGGCACCAATGCCATGACTGTGGCGGGCAATGGCGATATTGTTGAGCGTATGATTAAGCGCCAGCTCAAAGCCCTCTTCAGTTTCTTCACTTTCTGCTGCATAGTCCAGTACGGCAGAAATATTGCGTTCATCCAGCCGGTCTATCACCTCCATGGCTTCCGTAAGCGATTCGCCACCACAGAATTGCTTGTAAACGGTATTTTTTATGATGCTGTTGATGGGCAGGTGCAGGCTTACCGCCAGGCGGCTCGCGGCGGTGATGGCTTTCATGAGCAAAGGATTTTTCATGAGGCGAAACTGCCAGTAAGCTCTCTGCAGATCTGCATCGGATTTATGGGCAAAGGAACCTTTCAAATCATGAAAATCTGCCTGATTAGGGGCGGTAGGGGCAAAGATTGAGGCTTCCATAACTGTTTGGTTTAACATTGAAGGTGTTGCGTAGCTGACAGATATCAACCTTGTAGCTATTACAAATAAACAACCTCCTGGTCTCCAGGACTATGATGCGCATCAACAGAGAAAATGATTTGTATCATGTTTGAGGCGGAGGGGCTGTTATTGCTTAAGCAATAGTTAAGAGTGCTGTTTTTTACAGCTAAATGTTTAGCGTTCAATGAACAGCGTATCCTCCGGGGGCATAGACATAGGCCCACGGCATGCAGGTTCCAGCTGTTAACCCACTTGTATCTTTTTGTCAATAGCATAACCGTGAACTCATTATTGTATGGTTATCACAGTTACTGTGTGGAGCGTCTGGCTTTGCAGATGATGCAAACCTTCAAGAAAATTTAAAAAAATCATTCATAAAAAATTTGTTTACTGAACAGTGTTCATTATGTTTGTAGCGTATATTAGCTGATATGGGAACCAAAGATAGAAAAGAGCGGGAGCGGGAAGAGTTAAAAGGGTTGATCCTGAAAGCAGCGCGGGAGATTTTTTTTGAGAAAGGCTACGATCAGACCAGCATACGCAACATAGCGGATAGAATAGAATATAGCCCTGGAACGATCTATCTCTATTTTAAGGACAAGGACTCTATATTTCATGCCCTGCAACAGGAGGGTTTTATGTTGCTTCGGCAGCAGTTTGCAGTACTACTGCTGGTTGCCGATCCCTTTGAACGCCTAAAAGCCATGGGCAGGCTGTATCTGCAGTTTGCCATGGAAAACCCGGATTTTTATGATCTGATGTTCGTAATCCGGGCACCCATGAATGTTTTGGAAGATGATGAATGCTGGCATGAAGGTCAGTCTGCCTTCGATGTGCTGGCAAGTGTGGTAAAGGAATGTATGGCGCAGGGCCGCTTTAAAGGCCATGATGCTGAGGAAATGGCTTATGTGATCTGGTCTACCATGCATGGCATGGCAACTATTAGCATCCGCGGCCGCTGCCGTGTTATCAGCGAAGAAAAACGAGAAACCATAGAAGATCTGGGGTACAATAGCTTTGCGAGAATGCTTTCCTGCTTGTAGGAAAAATTTTTTACCCCTATACTAAACACTGTTCATTTTAAACACGATGTTATATGAGTAGAATCCCTACACTCATAGCGGGGGCGCTTATGCTTTTATTTGCCGCCCTGAGTCAGCAGGCTTTAAGTCAAACGCCCTTGGATGTATACCTGCAGGAAGGCCTGAAAAGTAATCTGGCACTGCAGCAAAAGCATGTGAGCCTGGAAAGGGCGGTTTATGCTCTGAAGGTGGCAAATAGCTACTTTTTGCCTTCCCTTAATTTTGCTGCCGGCTATACCCATGGCAATGGTGGCCGCTCCATTGCACTCCCGGTTGGTGATTTGCTAAACCCTGTCTATAGCACCCTGAATCAGCTTACAGAAAGCAACAATTTTCCCCAGATCGAAAACGTAGAGCAAACTTTCTTCCCCCAAAACTTCTACGATGCCCATGTGCGTGTTGCCATGCCACTTATCAATACAGAACTGTATGGGAACAAGCGAATTCATCAGGATAAGGTCCTGTTGCAGGAGTGGGAGCTAAAGGCTTATGAACGGGAGCTGGTCAAGAACATTAAACAGGCTTATTACCAGTATTTGGGTGCCCTGGAGGCAGTGAAGATCCTGGAAAGTGCCCTGGGCCTGGTGGAGCAGAATCTGGAAGTAAACGAGTCGCTGCTCCGGAACGGGCGTGGATTGCCTGCATCTGTCTTACGGGCCAGGAGTGAGCTGGAAACCGTAAAGGCACAACAGTACGAGGCTGCCTATGGGGTGGAGAATGCCCGGCGCTACTTTAACTTTTTGTTAAACAAGCCGCAGGATACCCCAATTGAGACCACTGCCGGACTGGAAGCACAGGTAGCTGCTGTGCCTCAGCTTTTGCTAAAGACGCAGGAGGAGGTTCCCAGTATGCGTGAAGAGCTGCAGATGCTTCAGACCGGAGAACGCATGACCCAGACGGCACTACGCATAAAGGAGCAGGCCAGGTTGCCCAGGCTCAATGCTTTTATCGATTTAGGTGCCCAGGCTGACAATATGCAGTATAACAGGGATGCCCGCTACTACCTGTTGGGTGTTTCGCTGGATTTGCCACTGTTCAATGGTTTTCGCAATCGCTTTGAAACCCGGCAGGCCCAGCTGGAGGTAAAAGGTGCCCAGCTAAGCCTGGAGCAAACCCGGCAGCAGCTACAACTAACAACTGCCAATGCCCAAAATGGCCTGGCCACTGCCCATCAGAATTACACGGCTGCCCAACAACGGCTGCAAGCTTCACAGGCTTACTTCCGGCTGCTGGAGCGTGGCTATAAAGAAGGCTCTAATTCACTGATCGAGTTTATCGATGCCAGAAATCAATATACCAATGCTCAACTGCAGCTGACCCTCGACACCTACCGCGTACTGGGAGCCCTGGCGCAGTACGAACGAGAAACGGCCGCTTTTCCTGTACACCCTTAATCTATGTGAACCATGAACGCACATCTTATCAAAGCTATTTTTATCCAGGCTGCAGCTGCGCTTTTATTACAAGCCTGCGGCAGTGCAGAAAGCAGCACGGCTATCCCTACTGCCAACGCACCTATTCCGGTAACAGTTATGCCCCTGCAACAGCAGGAAATGGCTCAGCCAATTGTAGTGTCGGGTCAGTTTACTACCGATGATGAAACCACCCTTTCTTTTAAGACCGGCGGTGTTGTAAGCCAGGTGCTGGTGAAAGAAGGCGATAAAGTGCGCAAGGGGCAACTGTTGGCTACCCTCGACCTTACAGAAATAAAGGCGGGTGTGATGCAGGCAGCGCTGGGGCTGGAAAAAGCAGAGCGTGATTTTGCCAGGGCTGAAAACCTGTACAAAGATAGCGTGGCTACGCTGGAGCAATATCAAAATGCCCGGACAGCACTTTCGCTGGCCCAGCAGCAACACACAGCTGCACAGTTTAACCTGGGCTTTTCCGAGATCCGGGCAGCCGCAGATGGCTATGTGCTGAAGAAGCTGGTGAATGCAGGGCAGGTGGTAAGCTCCGGAGCAGCTGTGCTACGGACCAATGGTGCAGGGAATGCCCGCTGGCTTTTCCGGGTGGGGGTAAGCGACAAAGAGTGGGCCAGCCTGCAGTTGGGCGATAAGGCCACCATTCGCACCGATGCCGCGCCCGATAAGCTAATTTCAGCTACTGTGGTACGTAAATCAGAAGGAGCCGATCCACAGACCGGCGCTTTTGGCCTGGAATTACAGGTCGCCGATAAAGCACCACAGGCCCTGGCTTCCGGTCTTTTTGGTACGGCGACCATTGTGCCTGCCCGGAAGGTAACAGTCTGGAGTATTCCCCACGAAGCGCTGCTGGATGGCAATGCAAACAAAGGTTTTGTCTTTGTAACTACCGATAATAAAACTGCTCGCAAGGTGCCGGTAACCGTTGCTTCGCTGGACAATGAGTGGGTGTATATCAGTGGTGGCCTGGAGGGGGCCGGTTCGCTGATTACCAAAGGCAGTGCCTACCTTACAGACAACAGTCCCATTGCGGTAGTCAAATAATATTATTCTATGTCTGAACGCTGGCATAAACTGCCTGTGCAGCACACGCTGCCGGCAAAAGGGTAATTGATTGTACCTGTTTATTCCTGGCACCACAAAACATAACCTTACATCATGAAAATATCAGAATATGCCGTAAAGAACTACCAGTTTACGCTGGTGATCTTCCTGATGATCGTGGCGCTGGGAGCTACCACGCTGATGACCATGTCACGGAGTGAAGATCCTGAGATCGCTGCTCCACAGTTTCCGGTGGTGGTGATCTACCCGGGTACCAGCCCGCAGGATATGGAAGAGCTGGTGGTAGATCCGCTGGAAAAGCGGATTGCCGAGCTGGAAGATATTAAAAAGATCAAGAGCACCATCAACGATGGAGTGGCTGTTATCCAGGTCTTTTATAAATATGAAAGTGATGTGGATGAAAAGTACCAGGAGCTGATCCGCGAAGTGAACAGCATGCGCCAGGAGCTCCCGCAGGACATTTATAGCCTGGAGGTACAGAAGATCCGCCCTTCTGATGTAAACATCCTGCAGATAGGCCTTATTTCTGAAAATGCTTCCCGCCAAAGCTTGAAAAAGCAGGCAGAAGCGCTGCAGGATGAACTTGAAAAAATAACGGCGCTAAAAGATGTGGAGATCTGGGGCCTGCCCGAGGAGATTGTGCGGGTAGACCTGCGGCTGGAAAAGCTTGCCAGCCTGAAGGTGCCTTTAAATGCTGTTTTAGGCAGCATTCAAAGTGAAATGGTCAACATTCCGGGTGGTAGCATCGAGGCCGGGAGCAAAGCCTTTAACATCAAGACCGGTGGCAACTTCAAATCGCTGGAAGAAGTAGCCAATACCATTGTGTATTCTGTTGGCGGGAAAAACATTCTGCTGAGAGAAGTAGCCGATGTGCACCATGACCACGAAGAAGACAAACACATTACACGCCTGAATGGCCATCGCTCGGTCTTTATTACCGCGGCCCAGAAGCCGGATAACAACATATCCGCAACCCAGGAACAGTACAAGCCGGTGCTGGAGGCCTTCTCCAAAACCCTGCCTGCCAATATAGCGCTGGTGCAGAACTTCGATCAGGCCGATAATGTAAACCGGCGGCTGAGCAGCCTGGGCATCGACTTTGTGATTGCCATCCTGCTGGTGTCCATCACCCTGCTGCCGCTTGGTGGGCGTGCTGCGCTCATCGTGATGATCTCCATTCCCCTTTCGCTGGCCATTGGCCTGGTGATGCTGAACGTAATGGGCTTTAACCTGAACCAGCTCAGCATCGTGGGACTGGTTGTAGCCCTGGGTTTGTTGGTAGATGATAGTATTGTGGTGGTAGAGAACATAGAACGCTGGCTGCGGGAAGGCCACAGCCGGCTGGAAGCGACCATTCTGGCCACCAAGCAGATTGGCCTGGCGGTGGTAGGCTGTACCGCTACGCTCGTAATAGCTTTTATGCCACTGGTGTTTATGCCTGAAGGGGCCGGTGATTTTATCCGCAGCCTGCCCATGGCAGTGATCTCCTCCGTGCTGGCTTCCATGCTGGTATCGCTGACTATCATTCCTTTCCTGTCAAGCCGCATCTTAAAAGAACATGTGGGCAAGCCGGAGGGCAATGTGTTTATGCGCTCCATGCAAAAGATGATCCATGGCAGCTATGCACCGGTGCTGGACAGGGCCTTGAAACGGCCTATGCTCACAGTGGCTATTGCAGCCCTGATCTTTGGCGGTTCGCTGATGCTGTTCCCTGTGATTGGTTTTAGCCTTTTCCCCACTTCAGAAAAACCACAGTTTCTGGTAAATGTGGTTTCGCCGCTGCAGACCAATATTGGTTATACCGATCGGGTGGCAAGGGAGGTAGAGCGTGAGCTGGCCACCATTCCGGAAGTAAAGTACTATGCTACCAATGTGGGCAAGGGCAATCCCCGCATTTACTACAATGTAATTCAGGAAAACGAGCGGACAGATTTTGCACAGGTATTTGTGCAGCTGGACGAGAACACGACGCTGCCCCGCAAGCTGGAGATTACAGAGGCGCTGCGCCAGAAATTTACAGACTATGTGGGCGCCAAAATTGAGGTGAAGAACTTTGAGCAGGGGCCGCCCATGACAGCGCCCATCGAAGTGAGGCTAATGGGTAACAACCTGGACAGCCTTCGGGTACAGGCTGCCAGGGTAGAACAGCTGTTAAAAAATACGCCCGGTACCATGTATATTAAAAACCCGGTGAGCAATCTTAAGTCTGACCTGAAGGTAGCGGTAAACAAAGAAAAGGCCCGCATGCTGGGCGTAAGCAGTGCCGATGTAGCGCGTACCGTTCGCCTGGCCATAGCCGGCCTTCCCATGGGAACCTACTCAGACAGCGATGGTGAGGACCGTACTGTGCTGGTTACTACACCAAAAGAAGAGCGTGCTACCTTATCGGCCTTTGATCATCTGTATGTGAACAACATGCAGGGCATGGCCATTCCACTGGAGCAAGTGGCAGACCTGACACTGGAGGCCTCGCCGGTGACAATTGATCATTACGATAAGACGCGCATGGTGGCTATTTCTGCCTTTGTGCAAAAAGATTTTCTACTGGACAGGGTGCTTGATGATGTGATCGGGCGCATGGACCAGCTGCAGCTGCCGGAGGGTTACAGCTATACGATGGGTGGTGAGATTGAATCGCGGCAGGAGTCGTTCGGAGGCTTTGGCAGTGTGGTACTGGTTACCGTTTTCATGTTCATTGCCGTGCTGGTGCTGGAGTTCAAAACCTTTAAAAGCACCCTGATTGTGCTCTCTGTAATACCCCTGGGAATTGTAGGAGCTGTGCTGGCGCTCTTTATTACCGGCAATACCTTATCCTTTGTGGCCATCATCGGGCTGATTGCGCTGGCCGGCATTGAGGTGAAGAACTCCATCTTACTGGTTGATTTTACCAATCAGCTGCGGCAGGAGGGACGTGGGCTGGAGGAGGCTATTCGCGAAGCCGGCGAAGTTCGCTTTCTGCCCATTGTGCTGACGACCCTGACGGCCATAGGCGGTCTTATTCCCATCGCGATATCCAGCAATCCTTTAATTGCCCCACTGGCCATTGTACTGATTGGTGGTTTGATCAGCTCCACCATCCTCTCCCGCATTGTAACGCCAGTAGTATATAAACTGATCCCCCCTCAAATTGAGCCTGAGGAAGCAAAGCGTGTTGTGATAGCACCCGAAGCACAGCCGGTGCTGGCTTGAAATTTTCCTATAGTTATCTTCAAAAATCCCCGCCTCTCTGAGGTGGGGATTTTTTCTTGTGGCAGTTATTGTAAGGCCAGGAGGTTTTTAAAGATTATTGCTGAAAAGGAGAATGGCATACCTGCTCATCAGCAGGTGAGGTGCTGTAGCAATAGAAACTGGCTTTTATGCCTTTTTAAGTTAGAAACGGGAAGCATAGCAGGAATACTCAGTCCACCACCTGGCTTTCATTGAGTGCAGTATGCCTGACCTATTAGCCAGAGCAGCAGGCGCTACAACAGCCCCTATCATGGTTGGAGGAAGGTTTTTTACAGGTAGTAGATATTCATAAATTGCCCCTTTTAAACATGCAGTCCGCATTCCGACTTGGGCGTATCTTTCCAGCGGCCTGAGCGACCGTTGCCTTTGGCGGTGCAGGAGCGGCAGCCAATTGAATCGTAGCCTTGCTCTA
>JASLAE010000218.1 GCA_030147305.1 Cesiribacter sp. | reverse complement strand
TCTTCAAAGTCAACGTTTACATAACCAGGAACGGTAATGATCTCTGCAATGCCTTTGGCTGCAGTGGTCAGTACATTATCCGCCTGTGCAAAAGCATCGCGGATGGGCAGGTTACCATAAATCTCCCGAAGCTTGTCGTTTAATATTACAATTACCGTATCGCAGTTGTCTTTGAGCAGGTTGATACCGTGTGACGCCTGCGCGAGTTTCTTTTTACCCTCCCAAGCGAAGGGAAGCGTAACGATACCCACTGTAAGAATACCAAGCTCTTTGGCTACTCTGGCCAGCTCCGGTGCTGCACCAGTACCGGTTCCACCGCCCATACCAGCGGTAATAAACACCATTTTGGTGTCTTTGCTTAGCAGGTCACGGATTTCCTCCTTGCTCTCTACAGCAGCGTTTCTTCCTTTTTCAGGATTGGCACCGGCGCCCAGGCCTTCGGTCAGGTTCGTACCTATTTGAAGGCGTAAGGGAATTGGGCTGCTTTGCAGGGCCTGAGAGTCGGTATTGACTACCACGAATTCTACATCGCGGATGCCCTGGTTGTACATGTGGTTCACAGCATTGCTGCCTCCACCACCAATACCGATCACCTTTATGATAGAGCGGTGATGGGTGGGTATTTCAAAGTGATATTTATTATCAGGCATGATGGTTACTGATTAAAGGTTAGTACTGATCTTGGTCCTCCATATCATCAATAAGAAGGTTGCGGGTGCGGTCAATGATGTTCTTAAAGAACCCACTACCACCTGAAGACCGCGGTTGTTCCTTCTTCCCCTGCTGTCTGCTGCTGACCGGCTGCTGTTGCTGTTGCGGCCGGCGTTCATTGTATTGATTTTCGCGATCGTCTATTGCTTTGAAGCCTGTAAGTACCAAACCTACCGAAGTAGCGTACATAGGGCTTTTCACCATTTCTACCTTGCTTTTTCCCAGGTGTTCGTTCGGGTAGCCAATGCGTGCATCCATGCCGATCATGTACTCGTATAATTGACGGATACCAGTTAACTGAGCACCACCCCCGGTAATGACGATACCGCCTGCCAGGCGGTTATCATAGCCACTGGAGATGATTTCTGCATGCACCAGCTCTACAATCTCCTCCATACGCGCCTCAATAATATGTGAGAGGTTGCGGATAGAGATTTCCTTGGGTGCGCGATTGCGCAGGCCCGGGATCGAAACTATTTCATTTTCGCTGGCTTCCTCGGCAATGGCGCGGCCAAACTTTGTCTTCAGCAATTCGGCTTGGTGCTGCATCACCATGCAACCCTGCTTAATGTCTGAAGTAATGATGTTACCACCAAAAGGAATTACTGCTGTATGCCGAATGATGTTGTCGTGGAAAATGGCAATATCGGTTGTACCGCCGCCAATGTCTACCAGACAAACGCCTGCTTCTTTTTCCTCGTCGGTTAGTACGGCGAGGCTGCTGGCCAATGGCTCTAAAATAAGGTTCTCAATTTCCAGATTAGCCCGGCGAACGCACTTATTAATATTGTTAATAGCATTGGTCTGCGCGGTAATTATATGGAAATCAGCCTCTAGTTTAACGCCAGACATACCAACAGGGTCTTTGATCCCATCTTCATAGTCTACCGTATAACTCTGAGGCATTACGTGTATGATTTCGCTTCCCGGAGGAATCACGATTCTGTACATATCATTCGTCAGCCGGTTGATGTCTTCAACCGTGATTTCATCATCTGCTGAATTGCGGGTAATGCTGCCATGATGAATGGAGCTTTTGATGTGCTGACCTGCGATGCCAACATTTACGACCCGAATATCAATGCCAGATTGTTCTTCTGCTTCGGCAATTGCTTTTTGAATGCCTGTTACCGTTTTGTCGATGTTGGTAACGATACCCCGGACAACCCCATCCGATACAGCCTTGCCCATCCCCATCACCTCGAGCTTTCCGTACTCGTTTCGACGACCCACGATAACGCAGATTTTAGTGGTGCCTATGTCTAAGCCTACAACGATTTTATCTTCCTGCATGCCTGCGTAGTTTATTCACAAACGATTTGATTACTGTATTTTAAATTTACCCGCTGATAAGTATTCCACCCCTTTGCGGGTAAAATACGTGAATAAAAAATCATTAATTTTTTAAACTTCTCATCTAGGTTTTCTGCCTTACCAAATTCAACAACCTGCCGGGTAACCTGCGGAAAAAGCCGTATGTCTCCCTTCTGGTCAATGTTAACCTCTGCTATTTGAGCCTTCCAAAAAGGGTCCTGATCAATGTAAAGCAGTAAGTCCAGCAACTGCTGCCCGTAAGGCGTTTCTGCCAGGTTATCGAGCCACAATTTCCTGGAGTATTCACCACTTAAGATTACCACGCGTGCCGTATATTTATCCGATAGCGGAAGTACTTGCCCCGTTTTACTTACATAGGCACCGGGCCCATCCTGACGCAAAATTCTGGCAATTGGCTTGCTCTGGGTAATACTGACAAACAAGTTACCCTGAAAGTCTGTCGATACTTCAGTATTACTTACAAACTTATGATTCTTCAGCCTATTTTCAAGTATTTTAAGACTTAAGTTTTCTACACTTGCACCTACAATTTTTTGATCACCTCCATCTGACAAAAGCTTTACCACGTCAGAATCATCGAGAAAATAATTGTCGATCTGGTTGTCAATACTAATCACAATCTTTTGCACAGTTCTGCTTTTATTCTTGATATTAATCCAGAATAAACAACCTGTAATGAGCACAACATACGCTGCCCAAGGCAGCACTTTCAATAGTTTCTGCTTATCCATCTGCCCTTTCTGCTCTTTCTTTCTGTTTATGTTCCAGCAGCTTCTTAATCTGAGGCACCAGCGTATCTATGCTGCCTGCTCCAACCGTCAACAACACCTCAAATTCACCTGCTTCAAGTAATGGTAGAACCTCCTCAAGCTTGACTAACTTCTTCTCGCTGGCTGTCAGTAATTTATAGACCATATATGAATCCACTCCTTCAAGGGGCTCTTCACGGGCCGGATATATATTCGTTAAAATTACCTCATCTGCCAGACTCAAAGCCTCTGCAAAACCCTCATGAAAATCCCGGGTTCTGGTGTATAGGTGCGGCTGAAAAACAGCGGTGATTTTTCGCTTTGGATACAAAGCCCGTACCGATGTCAGAAATGCGCGAATCTCTTCCGGATGATGTGCATAATCATCGATCAGGACATAATCCTGACTTTTGTACACCAGCTCGAAACGACGCTTTACTCCTCTGTAAGATTTCAGGGCCCGCCTGATCTCCTCCACCCCTACCCCAAGCATGATGGCTACAGAAATAGCGGCAACGGCATTTTCTACATTATGAAATCCTGGAATACCCAATTCAAGATCCCGGATGATTACCCCAAGACCGTTATAGGTAAAATAAAAAGCGCCCTGCTCCACCCGCACCTGCTCTGCCCTGCAGTCAGCTCTAGGGTCCGATCCATAAGAAAGTACTGTTACATTTTTACCCGCACCATCAGCGATGGATGGATGGCAACGTGTATTCAGAAAAACAGTACCATTGGGCAATACTTTTCCAACAAATTCTTTAAAAGCCTCCACCATTTTCTCCGGCTCACCATAAATATCTAGGTGGTCGGGATCCGTAGCTGTCACTACCGCTAATTCCGGCTCCAGCCAGAGGAAAGAGCGGTCAAATTCATCTGCTTCTGCCACCACTACCGGTTCTTCGGGACCTTCGTGCAAGATCAGATTGCTTCCATAATTGGCAGCAATGCCTCCCAGAAAGGCCGAGCATGGTTTGCCCGAAGCCTTCAGCAGGTGCGCAATCATAGATGAAGTAGTGGTCTTGCCATGTGTACCGGCAACAGCGGCTGTAGGTCGGTTATGGGTTAGCATGCCCAACACTTCTGCACGCTTTTTTAGCGTATATGCCTGTTGCTGCAGGTAATTTAGCTGCAGATGCTGCCTGGGTACTGCCGGGGTCAGGATTACCAGTGTCTGTTCACGTTCTTCAGTAACCCAGGCTGGCATGGCTTCCAGGGTATCTTCAAAAGAAACAGCGATCCCCTCTGCCTGCAAAGCTGCTGTCAGTTCAGTTGGCGTGCGGTCATAACCTGCAACCCGGAATCCATTTTTGCGGAACCAGCGGGCCAGGGCGCTCATGCCAATGCCGCCAATGCCTAAGAAATAGATATTATGGTAATCCTTTAGCTTCACGCAATAGAGGATAAAATTTCCTTCGCAATATTTTCTGCCGCATTGGGTTTTCCAAGTCGGGCTATCTGTGTCCTGAGTTCCTGCTGCCGGGCTTCATCGGATAACAGGGATAAAACGGCAGGCACCAGCTCCTGCTGTGCCTGCACATCACGTACCAGTACTGCGGCATTTTCCTGCACCAGTGTTAAAGCATTTTTGGTCTGATGATCCTCGGCCACATTAGGCGAAGGCACCAGAATGGATGGCTTGGCTGCCAGACAAAGTTCGGAAATACTCAGCGCTCCGGCTCGTGATACCACCACATCGGCAGCACCATAGGCCAGAGGCATTTCTTTGATGAATGGCACTACTTTAAGCTGATTCCCCTGCAGATGCTTGGTTGACTCGTGCAGGGCATCATAATAGAACTTTCCGGTTTGCCACAGGATCTGTATATCATGTTTCAGCAACTCCTCAAGACCCTGCAGAATACTCTGGTTAATAGTACGGGCACCTAAGCTTCCGCCTATGATCAGGAGCGTTTTACGGTCTTCTCTGAACCCAAAAAAGCTTAGCCCTGCTTTCCGGAGCTGCTGAGCACCCAGGATGTCACGGCGCACCGGGTTACCGGTAAAGATTAGTTTTTCTGCCGGAAAGTAACTCTCCATGCCCGGATAGGCCACGCAGATCTTTTTTACATGCTTGGCCAGTAGTTTATTGGTAAGTCCGGCATAGCCATTTTGTTCCTGTAATACTGCCGGAATGCCCTGGCGGGTGGCAGCAAATACTAATGGGCCACTGGCATACCCTCCTACGCCTACAACGGCATTGGGCTTAAAGCTTCTTACCAAAGCAGAAGCTCTGGCTACACTTGCAATTACTTTTAGGGGGAAAGCCAAATTATCCAGCGTGAGTCGACGCTGCAGGCCACTGATCCAGAGGCCTTCTATTTTATAGCCCGCTTCGGGGACCTTCTGCATTTCCATGCGCCCTTTAGCCCCCACAAACAAAATTTCTGTTTGCGGAGCAATGCTGCGCAGCGCATCTGCAATGGCTATGGCAGGGTAAATATGCCCCCCGGTACCGCCACCACTAATAATTACCCGATATGGTTGAGAAGAGGAGATAGTATAACAAATTTTACCTATTAATGTACAAGTATTTAGTTGCAATGTGTAAATGTGAATAAGAATAAGTTATCCACATCCGCTAGGTCATCTTCACGTAATTTCCTACTTCTTTCGGAGCAGTTGTAGCATCTTCTACATCACCCCGGCTAACCGAAAGAATAATACCCAAGGCCAATCCATTGAATAGCAAGGAAGTACCCCCCATGCTGATCATGGGCAGGGGCTGACCGGTAACGGGCAAGATGCCCACAGATACGCCCATGTTGACAAATGCCTGCAAAACCAGCGCAAAAGCGAGTCCTGCAGACAGTAAGCCCCCGAAGGCTCGTTCACTTTGGGAGACCGCTCGCATACCCCGGTATAGGAGTGCCAGATACAGGAAAATGACTATGATGCCCCCAAACAAGCCATACTCCTCAATGATGATGGCAAAGATAAAGTCTGAATATGGGTGTGGCAGCAGGTTACGGCTATCACTGTTACCAGGGCCCTTGCCAGCAATGCCACCTGTGGCAATGGCGATATAAGATTGTTCTGTTTGGTAAGATATTTCTCCCGGACTTGCAAAACTTTCTATACGACTTACTAATGTACCGCCCCGCTGTCCAAAGGCAAAGGCAAGTCCGCCTCCCAGCGCACCTACCAGGATCAGGAGAAAGAGGTACTTTACCGGCACCCGGCCAATGAACATCAGCAGCAGGCAGGTGGCAAAAAGCAAGCCTGCCGTCGAAAAGTTGGTAAGGGCAATCAGGCCACAGGTAAGACCAATCCAGAATAAAACAGGCAGCAGGAGCTCGGTATCCTTGATGTTTTGCTGGCGCTTGCTCAGCATGGCTGCCAGGTTAGCAATCAGGGCAAGTTTTGCAAGGTCAGAAGGCTGAAATGTTTTGTTAATCAGCGGAATCTCAATCCAGCGGCTGGCCTCGTTGATGTTGGAGCCGAAGAAAAATGCATACAGCAACAGCGGTACCGAAAGAATCAGCGCAAACCTGGATAAGCGACTGTAGTAGCGGTAGTCTACCCGATGAGCAACCCACATGGCACCAAGGCTCAGGAACATAAGAAGAGAGTGGTTGATGAGGTACTGCTCCACCTCAACATCGCGCTTAAAGGCAAGTGTACCTGTTGCGCTATACACAGCTGCCACACTCAGCAGCGAAAGCATAAAAACAATGAGCCAGACAACAGGATCACCTTTCAGGTTATGCTGCATCCATAGTTTTACCGAATTCATTTCTTGCCTCCTATCTCCTATTCGTTAATTCCTGTACTTTTCTTCTGAATTGATCACCCCGGTCTGCATAGTTTTGAAAAAGATCGAAACTGGCACAGGCTGGCGAGAGCAACACAACATCGCCAGGCTGAGCAGCTGCTTCCGCTGCAGCTACTGCCCCCTGCAGTGATGATGTGTTATAAATTGCCGGCACTTTTGATTGAAAAAAACTGATGATCTTATGATTATCCTTGCCCATGCAGACAACCGCACGCACCTTTTGTCGCACCACAGCTTCCAGCTGCTGATAGTCATTTCCTTTGTCTACACCGCCTACAATCCACACAATAGGTTTTTGCATGGCGTCCAGTGCATACCAGGCTGCATCTACATTGGTGGCTTTAGAATCGTTGATCCACTCAATTTCCCCAACCACGCCCACAGTTTCCAGCCGGTGGGGAGCATTTTTAAAAGTTTGTAGCGAATGCCGGATAGAAGCCTCAGGCACACCTGCCTTGAAAGCGGCCAGCACAGCACAAGCTGCATTCAGCTGGTTATGCCGTCCTTTTAAAACAATATCTGCAAATGGCAAAAGCGTATCCTTTTCAGGACCCTTGATCCGAATCCATTCCTGTTCCAGTATAGCAGCAGCCTCTTGCGCTTCTCTTACTACCGGCAGATACTGCCCATCAGCTGGATTTGCCAGCAGTGCTGCCCGTATGGCAGCATCTTCTCCATTGAAAATAAATGCATCTTCCTCATCGAGATTTTGGCAAATCTGCATTTTAGAAGCAATGTACTGCTCAAAGCTACCAGCGTACCGGTCAAGGTGATCTGGTGTAATATTAAGTAAAATAGCAATTGAAGGCTTAAAGCCTGGCATCCCATCCAGCTGAAAAGAGCTAACCTCCAGGACCAGCCATTCATAACTGTTGCCTTTGGCTATAAGTCCGGCAAGGCTGATCCCCACATTGCCGGCGAGCCCTACCTTCATCCCACCTTCATTCAGGAGATGATAGGTTAAAAGGGTTGTGGTGGTTTTTCCGTTGGTACCGGTAATGGCAATCACATTCGCCTGTGTATAGCTAAGTGCAAAGGAAAGCTCATCTATTACTGGTATTTGCTTCTCGCGCAAAGCCACAACCAGCGGTGCTGTGTCCGGTATGCCAGGGCTTTTGATAACAAGATCTGCAGCCAGTATCGTTTCTGCTGTATGCTGACCCTCCTCGAATGGAATTTGATGTTCCAGCAACTGTTGGCGATAAACATCCCCAAGCTGGGCCTGCTCAGACAAAAAAACAGCATAACCTTTCTGCGCCGCCAGCAGGGCTGCACCTGTGCCGCTCTCTCCTCCACCCAGTACGACCAGTTGTTTTTTTGTTGTCATAAATATTAGCGCAACTTCAGGGTAGTTAGGGTAATAATGGCCAGCAAAATACCAACGATCCAGAATCGACTCACGATTTTACTTTCATGATAATCCATCTTCTGGTAATGATGGTGCAGGGGCGACATTTTAAAAATTCTTCTGCCTTCACCGTACTTTTTCTTTGTATACTTAAAGTAACTCACCTGTAAGATCACCGAAAGGTTCTCTACCAGAAAGATGCCACACAATGCCGGAATCAGCCATTCTTTGCGCAGGGCAAAAGCCAGTACTGCAATAATACCCCCCAGCGTAAGGCTACCCGTATCGCCCATAAATACCTGGGCCGGGTAAGCATTGAACCAAAGAAAACCAATGCAGGCACCCACAAAAGCAGTACAGAAGACCACCAATTCTCCCGTATTGGGTAGGTACATAATATTGAGGTAGTCAGAAAAAATTACGTTACCCGAGACATAAGCAAAAATTGCAAGTGTAAGACCAATGATTGCAGAAGTGCCTGCCGCCAGACCGTCGAGACCGTCTGTAATATTTGCGCCATTAGAAACGGCCGTAACAATAAAAATTACAATAAGCACATAGACAATCCAGGTATACTCCTGATAATCCGGCGGCAGTATTTTATCATAATTTACCACATTGTCCTTTACAAAAGGTATGGTAGTGATAGAACTTTTAATATCCTTATAGGGTGTTTTTTCTGTTATGGGTTCATCTTCCGGTTCGGCAGCCACCTCCACAATCAGGGGATCTCTTACAAATTCACGTACTACCACATCGTCATGGAAATAAAGCGTGCTGCCAACAATTAACCCAAGCCCAACCTGACCCACCACCTTGAATTTTCCGGCAAGGCCTTCCTTGTTTTTCCGAAATACCTTGATATAATCATCTAAAAACCCAATGAATCCCATCCACAGCGTAGACACGATCATGAGAATCACATAAATATTATCCAGCTTAGCAAAGAGTAAAGCAGGTATAACAATGGAGGCTATAATAATAATACCCCCCATGGTTGGTGTACCTTTTTTCTCAATTTGTCCTTGTAATCCTAAATTTCTAACTATTTCACCTATCTGCCGCTTCTGTAAATAGCGAATGATGCGCTTACCAATCAGCAGACTTATCAGCAGGGAGAGGAAAGCTGCAGCACCTGCTCTGAATGAAATGTACTGGAATACCTGTGCTCCTACCAGGTCAAATCGTTTCTCAAGAAAGTCGAAAATGTAATACAGCATCTGTGGCTGGCGATTAATTGGTTTTGGCTGGTAAATTAGACGCTTTTTTGGGTTTTTCTAAGAAGTAAAAATTTACCTGGACCTGACCTCACGTAATATTTCAGCCAAAACCTGACGATCGTCAAAAGGATGTTTAATTCCCGCAATCTCCTGATATGTTTCATGTCCTTTGCCTGCCACCAAAATAATATCACCCGGTCGGGCCAGCATACAGGCCGTACGAATGGCCTCTTTTCTATCCAGGATACTTAGTACTTTTCTGGTATTGCTGGCCGTCACGCCTGCCTGCATTTCTGCCAGTATTTGTGCCGGATCTTCATTCCTGGGATTATCGGATGTTAACACCACCCGATCACTGTGCGTAGCCGCAATTTCTGCCATAACAGGACGCTTGGCTTTGTCGCGGTTACCCCCGCAACCTACTACTGTTATCACCTGCTCGTTGCCGGTCCGAAAATTGGTAATGGTTTGCAATACATTCTCCAGTGCATCCGGTGTATGAGCATAATCTACTACTGCTATTACATCAGAACCGGCAGCTACCTGCTCGAACCTGCCCGGAGCGGTAGAAATATTGCTGAGCTGCGTAAGCACCTCATCCCGATCTTCGCCCAGCAGCATGGCAGCAGCATAGACGGCCATGAGGTTGTAGGCATTGAAATCTCCAATGAGCTTAAACCAAACTACTTTCCCATCCACTTCAAGTTCCAGCCCGTGCAGGGTGTTACTTATCAGCCTTCCTTTAAAGTCAGCCGGCTTCTTCAGGGCATAGTTTTGTTTATCTGCTTTGGTATTCTGGAGCATGACTGCCCCGCGCTTGTCATCAATGTTTGTGAGGGCCCAGGCACCTTTTGGAAGCCCATCGAACAGCCCTTTTTTGGCAGCAATGTAAGCATCGAAGGTCTGGTGATAGTCCAGGTGGTCGTGGGTAATATTGGTAAAAATGGCACCGGTTAGTTTAAGACCGCTGATCCTGTGCTGCACAATGGCATGGGAAGAAGCCTCCATGAAACAATGTGTGCAGCCTTCCGCAAGCATTTTTGCCAGCAGTCGCTGCAGTTGCAGGGCATCGGGCGTTGTATGAGTGGCCTGTAGTTCGTTTTCGTTTATGTAATTCTTCACCGTAGAAAACAACCCACAAGAATAACCCAGCGCCCGGAAGAGCTTAAATAGAAGCGTTGCCGTTGTGGTTTTTCCGTTGGTGCCAGTTACTGCAACAATTTTAAGTTTCTCCGATGGATTATCATAAAAATTGGCGGCGGCAATGCCAAGCGCAGCAGCAGAGTCCTGCACCTGCAGCCAGGTTACCCCTTCTGGCAGCGGGGTGGGCAGGGTTTCTGCAATAATGGCTGCAGCTCCCTTTTCTATTGCCTTTCCAATGTACTCATGACCGTCTGACTGTGTACCCTTAACCGCTACAAACAAACTTCCGGGAGCCACAAGACGCGAATCGAATGCAATATCCAGAATGGAAATATCGGTAGGCCCACTAACAGCCTTTAAATTTATTTTATAAATTATATTATGCAGAATAGGCATTTAACCAAGCGTTAACGTAATAAAACTTCCTTTCAGGGCGCGGCTACCCGGCTCCTGAGACTGCCGCATCACCCGGCCGCGACCATTGAATTGTACTTTTAAGCCCCTGTTCTCGAGCAGAAACAAAGCATCCCGCATGGTCATGCCCCGCACATCGGGAATACGACCAACTTCAGAAGAACGCGGTTTCCATTCCAGTTGGAGGCTGTCTACTTCCGCCTTAACCCAATCTTCTCCTATAGGCATAGATTGCTTAATACCCAGCAAGGTACAGATCTGGTGCAGTTCATCCATGTAGCCGGAATGTACTGTAGGGAAAGACGGATCTATCAGTGGTGTTGGAATGTAAGGTGGGTGTATCTCCAGGTCCCTGGCATACACCTTATCGGCAATTTCTTTAAATACCGGCGCCGCCACATCACTGCCATACTGGTTATAACCTTTAGGATTATCAATAACAACAATGCAGCTGTATTTAGGCCGGTTGGCTGGAAAGTAACCTGCAAATGAGGTATAGTACTTTCTTACATATTTGCCATTTTCCAGGGTCTGAGCCGTTCCGGTTTTTCCCGCTATGGAATAGTGGGCATTTTTAATGTTGTTGGCCGTTCCATTTTCCACGACGCCTTCCAACATTCTTTTCACACTTTCCAGTGTTTCTATAGAACAGATCTTCTCCTGGATTACGGTAGGCTTAAACTCCTGCACGGTTCTATCGGCCCTGCGGGTGGCAGAAACCAGAATAGGACGCATCATTCTCCCTTCGTTTGCAATAGCATTATAGAAAGTAAGGGTCTGGAGTGGCGTTATCTCAAAACCATAACCATAGGCCATCCATGGCAGCGTAATACCACTCCATTTTTGCTGGGGTGGAAACTTAGGCAAGCCCTCTCCCCGCAACTGAAAGCCCAAAGGTTCTGTAAGACCCATCTGGCGGATGTAATCCATAAAGCGCTGGGGCTTTAAGCCAAAATGCGTATCGACCATGCGGGCTACAGCAATGTTAGAAGACTTTTCGAAAGCTTCCTTAACCGTAATTTTACCATAGCCACCAGGCTTATGGTCACGAATCACTTCCTTATAAAAGCGATGAATACCATTGCCAGTGTCTACAGTATCGGTCAGTTTCACATTTGTATCTTCGAACAGGGCAATCATGCTTGCCAGCTTAAAGGTAGAACCCGGCTCACGCAGACCCTGCTGCCCTACTGCCAGGTTATAGCTTTCGGCATAAAATCCTGATGCATTTTTGCTCAGGTTAGCCATGGCTTTAATATGCCCTGTTTTCACTTCCATGACCACAACACAACCACGATCGGCGTTATGGTACTGCAGGTGCCGCAGCAGGGAAGATTCTGCCACGTCCTGCAGGTTAACGTCCAGTGTAGTCTC
Organism: Cesiribacter sp.; assembly: GCA_030147305.1. Taxonomy (GTDB): domain Bacteria; phylum Bacteroidota; class Bacteroidia; order Cytophagales; family Cyclobacteriaceae; genus Cesiribacter. The sequence continues at coordinate 7,878 of JASLAE010000218.1, read as the reverse complement.
AATGTCGAGCCCTTCTTCAGGACGCTTCTCTGTTTCTCTGAATACCTGCTGCCAGCTACCACCTGCAATGCGCCTGAACAGAGCATCGCCGTGCTTACCCCGCAGCTGATCATTAAAGCTATACTCTAAGCCCGCACCAGATTCTGATTCGTTGATATAGCCGATGGTTCGGTTAGCGAGCGTGGAGAAGGGCTTGAAACGCTTTTCTACCTTCTCGAAGATAACACCGCCTTTATACTTGCCTTCGCGGAACAGCGGCCATTGCTCCATCTTCTTTTTATCCTGATACCCGATTTGCAGCCGGTTTACAATCAGGTACTGCCTTTTGCTGCGACGGGCATCGTTTATACGGCGCTTGTACTCTTCTTTGCTGCGGTCACCAAAAAAGCGCGACAGCATAAGTGACAGTGAGTCGATGCTTGCTTTGTATACCTCTTCTTTGGCAATGGTAGGATCCATACATACCCTGTAGAAGGGCAAAGAAGTTGCCAAAAGACTGCCGTTGTCAGAATAGATATTGCCCCGGGTTGCTTTAATGGTGCGGTACTGCAGGCTTGTGGCTTCTGCCACTTTGCGCCACTTATTACCCTGCAGCATCTGCAGATCGAAAATGCGATAAATAATAGCGCCTCCGAATAAAAAAACAAAGAGGAAGGCAACGCGCACCCGCAGGAGTATGGACTGCTTAATCTTCATTTTCTTGCGCTAATTGTAATTTGATTGGTGGCTGCTGACTTTCAATAAGGCCCATGGCCTGTACTTTACGGGCTACTTCAGACTGCTTACTGGAGAACATATAGTCGGCCTTTAATGTAGTATAATCTGCACGCAGGTCTTCTACCTCACCTTCCAGCCGCTGAATTTTGCGGTGCATTCTTTCGGCATAGTGATTGTTGCCTATATACGTGAGCAGGATCAGCATCAGGAAAAGACCAAAGGGTAGATAGCGCACAGGCACCCCTTCGTCGAAAAACTTCTGCATGCGAAAGACCGTTTCCACACGCGCAAATAAGCTTTTGCCTTCTTTTTTCTTTTTTGGCTGTTTCTTAACCTTTGGTTTGTTCATTACCGCCATACCCCCACCTCCTATATTTTTTCAGCTATTCGTAAACGTGCACTGCGCGCCCGGTTATTTTGTGCCACCTCTTCAGCAGAGGGCTCAATGGGCTTTCGGGTAACCGGCACTAGCGGGCGCTGCATATTACCATACAAATCCTTTTCCACTTCTCCGGAAAATTTTCCTTTGGCCATAAAATGTTTAACCAGCCGGTCTTCCAGTGAATGATAACTCATGACCACCAGCCTGCCACCGGGCTTTAATACCTCAACCGTCTGTTCAAGCATTTCTTCAAGTGCCTGCAGTTCGTCATTCACCACTATGCGCAGGGCCTGAAAAACCTGCGCCTGGTACTTAAACTCTTTTCCTTTGGGTGCAAACCGATTAAGCACCTCCTTAAATTCATTAACCGTTTGTATTGGCGCGTTAATCCGGCGAGCTACTATGGCTGCCGCCAGAGACCTGGCATTCTTTATTTCGCCATACATCCCCAATATTTTATGCAACTCACGCTCAGAGTACGTATTTACTATCTCACTGGCAGTCAAGGCGCTACTCCGATCCATGCGCATATCCAGATCTGCTTCGAAGCGGGTAGAAAAACCCCTGGAGGCTTCGTTAAGCTGATGGGATGAAACACCAAGATCTGCAAGGATTCCATCAACCGCAGTCACACCAAAAAGCTTCAAGTAACGCTTTAAATGGCGGAAATTCGTCTCAATGAACCTAAAACGAGTATCTGTTATGTTGGCCGCCTGCTGCCGGGCATCATCATCCTGATCAAAAGCAAATAAACGTCCACCCTCCCCAAGCTGCCGGAGTATGGCCTGGCTATGCCCCCCTCCGCCAAAGGTTAAATCTATATAAGTTCCCTGCGGCTGCAGCTGCAATCCTTCCAGTGTTTCCTGAAGCATTACCGGCTCGTGGTAGGACATAGCTACTTATTCTGAAAGATATTTTTCTGCTAATTTACTAAATTCGTCACGGTCCTGAATCAGGTAATCCTCATATTTAACCGGGTTCCACAACTCAAAACGGTTTCCCATGCCTACTACAATCACATCCTTGTCAAGATCGGCATAACGCATCATGGTTTTAGGAATCAGGAGGCGGCCGCTGCCGTCCAGTTCTACCTGCACATTGCCTCTGAAGAAGTTCCGCTGAAGCGTTCTGTATTCTTCATTAAATTCATTCAGGGAGGCGATCTTGGAAAATATCTTTTTGTACTCTGTATATGGATAAACAACTAAGCAGGGCTCAAAACCACGGCGCAAAACCAACTCTCCGCCCGAAGCCGCAGCCGGCAGGGCAGATTTGATACGGGCAGGCAGCATCATGCGGCCTTTCGCGTCCAGTTTGCATTCGTATTCCGAGGTAAAGTAAGCCATGGGTCTAATGCAAATCTATAAATTATAATGACATGTTTATCCACAATTTACCACTTTCTCCCACCATTCATTCACCCTAATATATCGTTAATACCTATTCTTTAATTTGTTATATAAAATACCTTACCATTAAATATCTATACCGCCAAATAACGATATAATACAAAATTTACTCTTATAATGGTTGTGGAGATATTCTACAGAAAACACTCAAATTCAGGAAGTTAAGCCCTAAATCATGACTCTTTAGCTAAGTAATCAACATATACTAACCTTCTGATTATCAGTAGGATACTACATTGTACCTAGACTTATCCACAGTAAATTTGTGCACAAGTAAAAGTCTTGTCAAAATGTTTAATATATGGCCTATAACAGGTAAACAAGAAATGAGCGGATATATGTTGTTAACGCAGCCAGGCTTTGATTTTTTACCTTTGCAGCATAAATATTACTTAACATAATCTTCATTTATGGCTTGAAAAATTTTTTTTACGTTAATCAAAAATATTCCCACTTCCTCCCACCACCCTAAAAAAACGTTTTTTTCTTAGCTTTACCTCATGAAGCATCTGGCCATCATTTTAATTGCCGCGAGCTGCACCTGGCTAATGGCGTGCAGCCCTAAAGAGAAGTCTAAACAGCCAGATCCAATGGCTGGTCTGTGGCGCGGTGTGATTGAAATTCAGGAACAGGAACTTCCCTTTCACTTCCGCCTGAGTGGTAATGCTCCAGATAGCTTACAACTTACTCTTATCAATGGTAAAGAAGAGCTTGAAGTGGGCCCTGTTCATATGAATAGCGATTCACTGATCATGCCCATGAATATTTTTGATACCGAAATTAGAGCAGCAAGAACAGCTGATGACCAGTTACAGGGCTTTTTCATCAAGAATTATGAAGAAAATTACAGCTTACCCTTTCATGCAGAAAAGGGCATAAGTTATCGCTTTGAAACACCTAAAACAGCGCCCACCGTAGATCTTAATGGACGTTGGTCGGTGAGCTTTATGAAAGAAGACTCCTCCGGAACTCCCAATGCTATTGGCATTTTTCAGCAAAATGGCAGTAATCTTACCGGCACTTTTCTTACCTCAACCGGTGACTACCGCTATCTGGAGGGGAATGTCACCGGCAACACTTTATATCTAAGCGCCTTTGATGGAGAACATGCCTATTTATTCAAAGCCACTGCAAAAAGTGCTGATCAACTGGAGGGTACCTTCTGGAGTGGGAAATTGTGGGAGGAAAAATGGATAGCTGTACGCAATGATACTGCCAGCCTCCCTCCTGCCGATAGTCTCACTTTTCTAAAAGAAGGCTATGACAGCCTGGCCTTTACCTTCCCTAACCTAGAAGGTGATGAAGTGAGCCTTTCTGACCCAAAGTATGATAATAAAGTTGTGATTGTACAGCTATTAGGAAGCTGGTGCCCTAATTGTATGGACGAAACCAAATTTCTGGCAGAATGGTACGAGCGGAATAAAGAAAAGGAAGTTGCTATCATTGGACTTGGATACGAGAAGAAAGCCGATTTTGACTATGCCAGCCAAAGGTTGATTAAGATGAAGGATAGATGGAATGTTGGTTATGATCTACTGGTAGCAGGCACCTCTGATAAAGAAGAAGCTGCCAAAACCCTTCCAATGCTAAATCACGTGATGGCTTTCCCTACCACAATTTTTATTGATAAAGCAGGCAACATTCGCAGAATTCACACAGGCTTTAGTGGTCCTGGCACGGGCGAAGCCTATGTAGAATTTGTGAAAGACTTTGAATTGTTCATGACCAAACTGCTTAACGAACCACTAAGCAATGCGCCATCGAATGCTGCAGGCCTGGAATAAGCCTTACCCTGTACAGGCAGACTGGAAGCACCTGGCTTTAACTGCCTGCATGACAGGGGTTTTTATATGGCTATTTCTTTTGTTTTTTCAGCCTTTTGGCCTGCACCAGATCAGTGAAGCTTCCAAACCGCTGTTACTTGCAGGTTATGGCGTCATCACTGCACTTGTAATGTTTTTTCACGGCGTCTGCCTGCACTTTTACATGGCACAGGATTACCGGAGGGAAGTACACTGGACGGTAGGCAGGCAGGTGGTGTACATTCTTTCACAGATCACATTGATTGCCCTGGCAAATTTCTTTTACAGTGCCAGCCTGGGTCTAATGGAGTTTTCACTCGAGAGTTTTCTATTTTATACCCTGGTAACTTTTGTCATAGGCATCTTTCCAACTGTAGCACTCGTGCTGTTTGCTTATATCAGGCACCTGCGGAAACACATGGCAACTGCCGCTGCTACCAACAGCCAGCTAATGCAGCAATCCAATGAAGCTGTAAAACCAGAAGCAGACCTTCAGGCGATCAGGCTTCAAGGAGAAAATAAAGATGAATTAGTTAAAATCAACTCCTGCAACCTCTTATACATTTCTGCAGCCGGAAATTATGCAGAGATTGCCTGGATAAAAGAAGGCATGCTACAGAAAACTTTACTGCGGAGCAGCCTGAGCCGACTGGAAGAACAACTGCAGGGAACAGAAGCCATCATGCGTTGCCATCGGTCTTACCTGGTAAACCTACAACAGGTGAAGGAGGTAAAGGGTAATGCGCAAGGGTACCAACTGCACTTAAAATCCGCTGATCAGTCGGTGCCACTCAGTCGCTCCTTTGCGCCATATTTGCTCCAAAAAATAAGCGCCGTGGTTTGATATACGTCCCGGAGATCTTGCTTTTCGTCACAGACTTTGTCATTCATCCCTTTTCCTTTGGCACTTAACCCTTATTTCGGCAGCTAAACCTGCAGTTTTTTATACTTGCAGCATCACCAATAAAAATAAGCGATGCTCTACACAGGTTTACTTATCCTACACATTGTTGCCGGCTTCACCGCCCTGCTCAGCGGCGGCATTTCTTTTTCTGCCCCGAAAGGAAAACGGTTACATAAACGCACAGGTATCATTTATACAATTGCCATGCTGGGGGTAGGCATTACGTCCCTGCTGATGTGCGTACTCCGGTACAGCCCATTTCTCTTTGTCATAGGAGTATTCTCTACCTACATGACACTCACTGGATACAGAAGCCTGCAGTATCACAAAAGAAATACTGCACCCAACCTATTCCTGGACTGGAGCCTGCTGTTAGTTACTTTCATACTTGCAGGCAGCTTTACCAGTTATATGTTATGGACGGAAGGTTTGCACCTGCAGGGGCTACAATTGGTTTTACTCGTTTTTACGGGGATTTTATTGCTGATGCTTCTGAGTGATATCAAAGTATTGAGCAGCCTTCACAAACGCACAAAAGCTAGTTTACTGCTGCGACATATCGGCCGTATGGGAGGTGCCTACATCAGCACCTTTACTGCTTTTCTGGTTACAAATATACAAACTGAACCAGTCTTCATTGCATGGTTGCTTCCCACTGCCCTGGGCACCCCTGTACTGGTATACTTTATTAGGAAATATTCGCCAAAGAAAAAAGTAATCGACAAAGTGGCCGTATAGAACAGCTATACATTCACCAGTTTTTTGACCAATAATTGGGGAAGAAAATTAACAGTAAGATGGATGTGGAACTTGAAAAGACTTTCTAGCAACTTCTACTAAAAAGTTGATGAAGCTGCATAAACACTTATAAAACAGGCACTAAAAGCGTTTTATTTATTGCGTTCAATCGTGTAAATAACCAGCTGTTGCAGGGATGTTTTGTAACTGGAATCCGGCATTGCGGTGAGTAACTGCATAGCTTCTTCTATATAGCCTTGCATTACCCTTTCTGCATATTGTATGCCACCGGAAGCTTTTACGAATTCAATCACCTCCCGCACTTTCTTAGGCTTATCGCTTTGGTTTTTAACTTTGTAAATGATATTACGCCGGTCCAGCCAACTGGATTTGTTTAAGGCATGAATCAGCGGCAGGGTCATTTTTCGTTCTTTAATGTCTATGCCAACCGGTTTACCAATTTCTTCTTCACCGTAATCGAACAGGTCATCCTTTATCTGAAAAGCCATCCCAACCTTTTCACCAAACAAGCGCATACTTTCTACTGCCTCGGGATTGGCACCCACAGAAGCAGCACCTGCGGCACAGCATGAGGCAATGAGGCTTGCCGTCTTTTTACAGATGATATCATAATATACCCCTTCTGTGATATCCATCAGGCGGGCTTTTTCAATTTGCAGCAGCTCCCCTTCGCTCATCTCACGAACGGCCGTAGAAACTATTTTCAGCAAATCGAAATCTCCATTGTCTACACTCAGCAGCAAACCCCGGCTCAGCAAATAGTCGCCAACCAGTACAGCTATTTTATTTTTCCATAGTGCATTAACCGAGAAGAAACCACGCCGGTGGCTGGCATCATCTACCACATCGTCATGTACCAGTGTAGCCGTATGCAGTAATTCTATAAGAGAAGCACCCCTGTAGGTTGCCTCATCTATTCTACCACCAGCTGTACCTGCGCTGAGAAACACAAACATAGGACGCATTTGCTTGCCCTTGCGCTTAACTATGTAGCGCATGATTTTATCGAGCAAAAGCACACGTGTTCGCATGGAAGCACGGAACTTCTGCTCAAAAGATTGCATTTCTGCAGCGATGGGTGCCTGTATTTGGTTTAAGGATAAGGACATTTTAAACGGATACAAGTATACAACCCGTTTTTTGCAAACCAAAGGGATGATTTTTTATTTTACCATTCTATGCATACACTTATAAAAACGGGAAATCAGATTCTTCACTCCCGCCACCATAAAAGACCCTTCATTTACGATGCTACATATTTGCAAAATGGAGCGCAAAAACCTGTTGTGCTTTTAGTGCATGGATTCAAAGGCTTTAAAGACTGGGGCACTTTTAACCTCATTGCCGACACTTTTGCAAAAGCTGGTTATGTTTTTGTAAAACTGAATCTCTCACACAACGGCACCACCCCGGAACAACCCATGGATTTTGCAGACCTGGATGCCTTTGGCCATAATAATTTCATTATTGAGCTTGATGACCTTGGTGTGATGATTTATAAGCTGGAAGGAGGAAAAAGTGCAATTCCAGCAGAGGAAATTGACCTGAGCCGCCTGGCGCTCATCGGCCATAGCCGGGGTGGCGGACTGGTGCTTTTGAAGGCTAAAGAAGAGCCTCGCGTAAAAGCGGTTGTAACCTGGGCAGCCATTAACAATCTGGAGGAACGCTGGCCCCAGTCTTTCCTGGATGACTGGAAAGAAAAAGGGGTTGTGCACATAGAAAATACCCGAACCAACCAAAAGATGCCACTCTACTACCAGCTAGTTGAAAATTTTCAGGAAAATAAAGAGCGCCTGAGTATTCCGGCTGCTGTTAAGCAACTGCAGCAACCCCTCCTTGTTCTCCATGGCACAGCCGATGAAACACTTCCACATCAGATGGCAGAAGATATCAGCAGCTGGAAAA
>JASLAE010000161.1 GCA_030147305.1 Cesiribacter sp. | reverse complement strand
AAGTGTTCGTCCATGGCATGAGCACCCTGCAGCAGGGCCTCGAAGTTTTCGTAGCCAATGGTGCAGGCAATAGACAGGCCAATGGCCGACCAGAGTGAATAGCGGCCGCCTACCCAATCCCAGAAAGCAAACATATTCTGGGTATCGATGCCAAATTCTGCAACCGCCTGGGCATTTGTAGAAATGGCTACAAAATGCTTTTTCACATGCTCCAGCTCACCCGCCTGCTGCAGAAACCAATCACGGGCACTGAGTGCATTGGTCATGGTTTCCTGAGTGGTAAAGGTTTTGGAGGCGATCATGAAAAGGGTGGTTTCAGGATCAGTCTTTTTGAGCGTTTCTGCTATATGCGTTCCATCTACATTCGAGACGAAGTAGGTGTCAATATGGGACTTCTTGTAAGGCTTTAGTGCTTCCGTAACCATTACCGGACCCAGGTCGGAGCCACCTATGCCGATATTGACGATTGTTTTGATAGCCTTGCCGGTGTAGCCTTTCCAGCTGCCGCTGATGATCGCCTCAGAGAAGCTTTTCATTTGCGCCAATACAGCATTTACCTCGGGCATTACATCTACGCCATCTACCATCATTGCTTGCTTCGACTGGTTGCGAAGGGCCACATGCAGTACGGAGCGGTTTTCTGTTGCATTAATTTTCTCACCGCTAAACATGGCTGCAATGGCTTCCTTGAGCTGGCTTTCCTGTGCAAGCTGTACCAGCAGCTTAAGGGTATCTCCGGTAACTCTGTTTTTCGAATAGTCCACCAGGATATCTTCGAAGCGTGTGCTGAATTTTTCGAAGCGCTGAGCATCGCTGGCAAACAGCTCTTTCATGTGCCGGTGCTGCAACTGGTCGTAGTGCTCCTGCAAACGGATCCAGGCTTCGGTAATAGTAGGATTTGTCCTAGGAAACATGCCTATATTATTATGTCTTTATTATACTATTTGGGGGAGCCAAGTTAAAAAGAAGAAACGCTTAATAAAACAATCAGTCTCTAAGAAACTGCAATTAGTATAAAAGTTATATGGACGAATGGCAGTAAGGTACTTTCACCAGAAATTTGTCACCAATATAATTCGACTGCCATCAGTTGATTTAGGAGTCACCTAAATTAGCTTGCAGTGATGATATCACAACTCATCATCAAAGTTATATTCCATTGAAACATCTCTCAAAAAAAAAGCCACTACCCAAAGGCAGTGGCTCTTCTATAAATAAATTATTGATTTAGCTTAAGCCTCTTGTAGTGCTTCTTTAACACGTTCGGCAGCATCTTTTAATACCACGGCAGATTTTACCTTCAGACCGCTTTCGTCTATGATGCGCGCGCCTTCTTCGGCATTGGTGCCCTGCAGTCGTACAATGATGGGGATATTGATGTCGCCAATCTTTTTATAAGCTTCAACAACACCATTGGCAACACGGTCGCAACGCACAATACCCCCGAAAATGTTGATCAAAATAGCTTTAACATTGGGGTCCTGCAGAATAATGCGGAAACCGGCTTCAACAGTTTGTGCATTGGCTCCTCCGCCTACGTCAAGGAAGTTAGCAGGCTCACCGCCAGACAGTTTAATGATGTCCATGGTAGCCATGGCCAGACCGGCGCCGTTCACCATACAGCCAACATTACCATCCAGTTTTACATAATTAAGGCCGCTTTCGCCGGCTTCTACCTCTAAAGGATCTTCTTCGGTAACATCGCGCAGCGCAGCTAGCTCTTTCTGACGGTACAGGGCATTGTCATCCAGGTTAACTTTGGCGTCTACAGCCAGAATCTGCTCGTCAGATGTTTTCAGCACCGGGTTGATCTCGAACTGAGAAGCATCGGTATTGATATATGCATTATAAAGGGCGGTGATAAATTTCACCATCTCTTTATGGGCTTTGCCATCCAAACCCAGCATAAAAGCAACTTTGCGTGCCTGAAATCCCTGCAGGCCAATAGCAGGATCTATCCACTCTTTAATGATCTTCTCCGGAGAATGCTCAGCCACTTCTTCAATGTCCATGCCACCCTCGGTAGAAGCCATGATCACATTGCGACCTTTTGAACGATCTAACAAGATAGAAAGATAGTATTCTTTTGGTTTGTGCTCTCCAGGATAGTAAACATCCTGGGCAATCAATACCTTGTTTACTTTTTTGCCTTCCGGACCGGTTTGGTGGGTTACCAGTGTGCCATTCAGAATAGCTTTGGCTTTTTCAGGAACTTCGTCGAGGCTTTTGGCCAGTACTACACCGTTAGACCCGGTTTCCTGTATTTTGCCTTTGCCACGACCACCTGCATGGATTTGTGCCTTAATTACGTACCAGCTGGTGCCGGTTTCTTCGTTCAGTTTTTGTGCTACTCTTTTTGCTTCTTCGGGAGAATCAGCAACGTAGCCTTCCTGAATTTTCACACCCCATTTTTTCAGGAGTTCCTTGCCCTGATATTCGTGTATGTTCATCCGTGCTAAAAATATTTTTGCCCGAATCTACGGCTTATCCGGCAGGTTTACAAACCTTACATGCGATTGAATGCCCCTGTCAGCCGCACGTGCAGCCCTTAGCCCTGCTAGCTTAATCTTTTTTCTGAATGCTATAGAGTCGTATGCCCGAGCCCTGCGCATCGGCACCCTGGCTGCAGCTGTATTTAATGGGTTCTTCCAGCGGACGGTAGGTAACAATAATGGCAACCGGTGCTTCTGCTCTGAATGATTTAGGAATCAGCCGTTCGTTTTCTGGCTTGTATTCGGTATCGTTAATTTTTACAAAATAGCCACAACCGGCATCTTCTGCAGGTTCGCCTGTCCAGATGAGCATGGCCTGTGCCTGCTGCTGTGGGCTGGAGGTTTCCTTGCTGCATGAAACCAGAACCATGAGCTGAGTACTAAGCAAGAATATAATAACGGTTCTCTGGCTCATGCGAAAAGATTGTTTCTGAGGGTAAGTTTAAAAAGTACGGTTATAAGGAAGACCCATTTTTGAGGGTTTTCGTTGTAAGTCCGGCAATAAAAAATGAAGAAAATTTACAATTTAGTGCTGCTTATGATGCCTGAGCAATAGCTTCTCATTTTCCAGCACAAGCGTACCATCTTTATCAGCATAAATTTTAAATGTAACCGTGTGCGTTACTGCATTATTTTTATCCCTGCAGTTGAATGTAATACTATCCTGTTGGGAGTTCAGCATCCAGTTTCCACCCAGCGCATGACTGCTGCTATCTGCAGCAACCCTGTTGTGGGAGCCGTTTACATAAAAGCTCCCGTTATCTTCCAAGTGAAGATCTAATATGTAAAAACAACCCCATGATGTTACAACACCTTCACTGGCATCCTGAAAAGTAAAGTCATTTGTTTTATTCTTTTGATAAACGACCAGCCAGTCACCCAACATGCCTTCTTGAATCGGGATTTCGGGGGCATTTGCGGTTTCTTTTTCACACGCAAATGCGCCATACAAGAGCAGGAATAATAACAACGGTTTTAACGTTTTCATGGGTGGCAGGTGGGAGGGTTTGGTTGAAAGAATAATAATCTAGTTGACGGCTTTGATGTATTGGAATAATATAATTGTAGATATCTTTGATTACTGCAGGGAAAACTTTCATGCTCTGCCCCCTTCCACCCAACTCACCCGCAGTTACTAAAAATCCGCCTATTTTATCGCCGCACATTTCCTGCCAAAAAGTTCATTTAAAGGCCCTTCTGAAATAATATTTTTTTCACCCAACCACCTTCAGTACAATTCAGGGCAATACTCCTGGTTTAGCTTATGATCAAAACTATTTAAAAAGAGCTGCACTACCCTTCTTACGGACTAATATGCGCTGGGCAATTGAATACTCAGTTTACCCTCCCTGTGCGCTACATGGCAACAATCATGACCAATCAGCAAAGTCTCACTTACCACTTCCTGCCCTGCTTTAATTCCTGTGAATAAAATCCTGCTGCCCTCTTGCTTAATGTCATCTAACTGACTGTCTGTTAAAACAGGATAGTACCCGTTGGTTGATGAAGGTTCAGTTTCCTGCTCCAGCTTGTAAAGCTGTCCGGTGTCCACGTTTTTGGACATGTAACTGTCCAGTAGCACAACCTTGTTATTGGCATCAGTTACTTGCAGTTGTATTGTTACAAACTGTTCAGTACAAACCATCTCCTCCGGGCAATCTGTAATTTGAGCTTGTTGAGCTTCACCCTGGCAGGAAGGCCAGGCGATTAATAAAATCCAGGGCAAAAGTATACTATGCAACTTCATGTTCAGAAAATTTACTGCGACATACCTCTATAACAAAGACAGCAGTAATGGTTAAAGGGTTGCTTATCATCTTGCCACAATCTCGGTTATTTTAATGGTACTGCTATAGCGTGCAGGCAACATCCCACAGGTATATTCCAGGGGCTCTTCTAAAATTTCATAAGTAACACGAACGCTGGAAGCATCATGCTGCTGAAAAGTTTCGGGTATAATTTCTTCATTGCTGGGTTTATATTCCTTGCCATCGATATCCAGAAAAAAGCCGCAGCCATCTGCTGCCAACATACCAGTCCAGCGCAGGGTTGCTTCGCTTGTGAAAGATTTTTGCTGACTGCTACAGGAGTTAATACCCATCAACATGCTGCTGCATAAAGCAGTTGTTACGATCAAGTGTCTCATCATAATGTTTTGGTTGATTTTATCTCAAACATACTAATTCGCATTGGCCTTTGCTGAATAGTACAAGCTATTTTCGGCGGCGCACCCTTTTTTTCGTATACTTGAACCGACATGCTGAAAGCCGAACAAATTACCAAGTCCTATAGCAGCCTGCAGGTGCTGAAGGGAATTAACCTGCATGTTGAGCAGGGGCAGATTGTTTCCATAGTAGGAGCCTCTGGTGCGGGTAAAAGCACCTTATTACATATATTAGGAACGCTGGACCTACCCGATGGTGGATTATTGTCTATTAACCACCAGCCGCTCCACCAGGGTATGAAACAGCGGGATCTGAATCGGTTCCGCAACAAGCATATTGGTTTCATTTTTCAGTTTCATAACCTTTTGCCGGAATTTACCGCCCTTGAAAATGCAGCGCTGCCAGGCTTTATTGCAGGTGATCGCCCCGAGGAAGAGGTAAGGCAGCAGGCGCAAAACTTGCTGGATCGCCTGGGACTCAGTAAACGGCTGCAACACAAACCTGGTCAGCTCAGTGGTGGTGAGCAGCAAAGGGTAGCTGTAGCCAGGGCGCTGATTAATAATCCTGCTATTGTGTTTGCAGATGAACCCAGTGGTAACCTTGATTCTCATAGCGCCGACGAGCTACACAAACTCTTCTTCGACCTGCGCAATGAACTTGGCCAGACCTTTGTTATTGTTACCCACAACCAGCAACTGGCCAATATGGCCGATTTTAAGTATACGATCGAAGATGGGGTGATCCTGGAAGGCATTACCAGATAGCATATCGCTTTATAAGCCTTTGTGCCTTGATGTCCTGTCCTATAAAAAATTAAAATCTGCTTCTCTACAGTTGGTGTCAAAAGTACTTATGAAGTCTTGAAGAGGATCTGTTTTTTTAGCTAACATGCCGTTACCCTTGGCAGTTTACTATTTATTATCAATGAACTTTACCGGCCTGAACGTAGGAGACCATTTGCTGGATGTGCTCTTCGTGGCCAAACATTTTCTCGAAAACTCCTGCGATGTTGTGGTCGCTGTCCAGTAAATAAGTGATGCGTCTGGTAACTGGAAGCAACGGAATAGTGGCCTTATACAACTTAGCAACTTCGCCAGCTTCATCGGCTAAAAGGTGAAAGGGCAGTTTATATTCCTGCCTGAAACGTTCATGTGTCTCCAGATTATCGCGGCTAATGCCCCATACCTGAATATCCTGCTTACGAAAAAAGGCAAACTGATCTCTGAATTCACAGGCCTCTTTTGTACAACCAGGGGTGAAGTCTTTAGGATAGAAGTAAAGGATCAGGGGTTGACCCTTTTGCTCCTGCAGATTAAACTCTTTTCCGGCAGTGGAGGGCAATGTAAAATGGGGGGCAGTTGTATTCTCTTTAAGTGGCATTAAATCAGTCGTCAGTAGAAAGCTTTTGCTTTGTGGTTGAATGGAGCAGGGACCTATGTACCTGTATTAACAGACGCTTTTAAAATAACTTTGTTCCGGGATTAAGATTACTTTCCAGGTAAGGGGGGAGGGGGAGCAGAGATTAATTGTTTTTGGTAAGGCACTTTTTTAAGAAGGAAAATAGCATGTTTTCACTCCTGCATCGAAAGGCTGTCAATGGCCTGCATTAGTGGCACCAATGGTGTTGGCGGATGGTGATTATCGAAATCCTGGCTGGAGTACGTATTGCCGTCTGCCGTGATCGTCAATCTTGAAAACATGGCGCCGTCAGAGGCCCTGTTCATTGAGGGAGCATGCAGGGTATGGATTTCATGAAGATCAACCTTGTCCAGACTTTTTGTGAGCAGCTGCCAGGCAGCCGGTTCAATCGCTGCTTTAAAAGATGAATTTCCCCTGAACCCATTTTTCTCTACAAAAATAGAATCTGGTGTAATCCTTATATTTTCTGAGTAACCCCGGGTGCCAGAGGTGAACTCAACCTGCTGAATGGGCATGGAACTCTGCTGTGAACCGATCTGCATGAAGATAAATAGGGTACTGAATATTAAATTGAACATATGGATTTCCTCTCTTGCTCAAAAGATAATGATATAGGCATTGTGGCTGATCAGGTTACTGAATCTATAACGCTTGGGGCTGGATTTTCTTACGATTGTCCCTGTCAGCGCTTTGTCAGGCTGCAAACTTAAGACTGTTTCAAACGTATACAACATACATATCGATAGACATTGACTGCTGAACAATAGGTTTTTTTGCTATAGGTAAAGACGCTTTCTAATTTTAGAAAGCGTCTTTCTTTATTGTAGCTGTCCCTGATAAAGATACCTAACCATGATTATGCAGACTGTTTTTGCGTTATTAAAAATTTAGCTGTTAACCATTTGCTTTATATTAGTTATACTGTTGAAGCCATGCTTTTAGGTATGACAACACTGGACTACATGCTTATAGTTTAACTTAAGAATATGCACTGTTATGATTATCCGCGTCCGGCTGTTACGGTAGATGCGCTTATTTTTTGGTTGCAGCCACAGGACATGCAGATCTTATTGATCAAACGTAAAAAAGATCCTTTTAAAGGATGTTGGGCTTTGCCAGGAGGTTTTATGGATATGGATGAAACCCCTGAAACAGCAGTTGTGCGCGAGCTGGAGGAAGAGACGGGCTTAAAACTTGAGTATGTTGTACAGATTGGTGCATTTGGAGCAGTAGACCGGGATCCCAGGCATCGTACAATTTCGATTGCCTATATGAGCATCATAAACAATGAAGCTGTTGAGGTAAAGGCAGGCGATGATGCAGCAGAGGCCTGCTGGTTTTCGTTGCACGATATGCCGCTCCGTTTGGCATTCGACCATAAGGAAGTGGTACAGCAGGCCAAGGTCTTTGCCGATATGTACTTTCGTACGGCAGTACCGGGCTCCGACGAGGCCTTTTGCCTGGAAGCGATAGATATTGAACAACTTTTAAACCATGTAGCCTGATGGAGCTTTTTCAGGTAGACGCTTTTACCCATGTTTTATTCAGGGGTAACCCTGCCGGGGTGTGTATCTCTACAGAACCCCTGGCGGAGCTGCTTATGCAACAAATTGCAGCAGAAATGAATTTGGCGGAAACTGCCTTTGTAAACGCGACTGATGGCTACCAGAACCTGCGCTGGTTTACGCCTACTGTGGAGGTAACCCTTTGTGGCCATGCTACTCTGGCAACTGCACATATACTCTATGAACGGGGCTTGCTTGCTCCAGAGACTGCACATGTTTTTGAAACTCTGAGTGGCGAACTACGGGTGCGGAGAGAGGAAGATGGTGCCATTGAAATGG
>JASLAE010000262.1 GCA_030147305.1 Cesiribacter sp. | reverse complement strand
TGTCACTAATTCTATCAATGCAATTCAGTTTGATAAAAACCACCTTGGAATACCCATTGCAAAAATTCAGGGGGTGTTTAACAATGAATCTTGCGGGCGTGAACCGCAGCTCATTAACACATTTGTAGCATCGAACATTATTAACGGCGATAACGACAATTTTAATCTTGAGCGATATTTGCGCGAGATCCCGGAAGGGGATTGGGTTTTGCTGTTTTCTATAGGGCAAAACAATTATACCCAGTGGCCAGCTTCTGTTAAGCAACAGGTGCAAAGCCTGGGCCTGGAGGCAAGCACCCTTGATCAGCTCATTAATGGTGAGCCTATGATTATTTTAGGACGCAAAGGTGCTCCTGCCGGTACAGCCACCGTGGTGCTTGCCAATAAAAGCGCAGGCAGTCCGCCGCCCAGTGAACAGATTATTCAGCTAAGTGAAAACGTAACGGGTGTACCAGGTATTGGCTTTGTAGAAAGTCCGATGATAGGTCCGGCTGCCAGCTGGCAGGATGTTGCCATTACCATGGCTGAAGATGCAACGGACCATTGGGAGCTGCAGGTCATTGGAATCACTGCTCAGGAGCAGGAAACTACCTTAATGACGATGAATGCGTCAGGGACAGCTCAATTGCAGGCAGATGCTGCAACCTATCCTCATTTACGGTTACGTTTACAGGCCATCGATACGGCTCAGCTATCGCCCCCCCAGCTAAAGTTCTGGCGAGTAGGTTATGAAACTTTACCAGAGGGAGTATTACTGGTACATGATTCAATTCCCAGAAACCTGGTGGCGGACGAAGGTCAGTTCATTCGCCCAGGATTTAAATTTGTCAATGTTTCTGAGAAACCCTATAGAACAGATTCTTTACAGGTAAATTCAAGTCTGCTGAACATAAACAGGGGAAGTACCCAAAACGAACAGTTTAAAATTAAATCACCAGCACCGGGCGATACCATCAAATTTGGTATAACCCTTGGCACCACCAGTAATTTTGGTAATAACAATTTCTTGCTGAAAGTGAATCCTGTTCCGGGTACGGAAGTGACCCTTGTGAACAATGTGCTCGACGCTCCTGATTTCTTACGGATCCGTGCCGACTCGCTGCACCCCTTCATCGATGTTGCCTTTGATGGCTCTTACATTACGAATGGTGAAATAGTAAGCCCGAACCCATTGATCTCTGTGATCCTGCGGGATGAAAACAAGCATAAGTTTAAGCAGGATACTACCGGCATTCACCTATATTTAAAGCGGCAGTGTGAGAGCTGCGTTGCCGAGCGTATTAATTTAAATAATCCGGCAGTCAGGTTTTATCCTGCTTCTGCCCAGGAAGATTGTAAGATTGAATTTAGTCCCGGTCCGCTGGAAGATGGCTTTTATACGCTGCAGGTACAGGCAGAGGATGCTACAGGCAATAAAGCAGGTACCAGGCCTTATACCATCAGTTTTGAAGTGATCAGTGAATCATCACTCACACACTTCTACCCCTATCCAAACCCATTCTCAACATCTACCCGCTTTGTATTTACCCTTACCGGTAACGAAGTGCCGGAGGATCTGAAAATACAGATTATGACCGTTAGTGGAAAAGTAATTCGTGAAATCATGAAGGAAGAACTGGGCCCATTGCGGATTGGAAATAATATAAGTCAGTACGCCTGGGATGGAACCGACGAATGGGGAGATCGGCTGGCGAACGGGGTTTACCTTTACCGGGTGGTGCTCGGCGGTAGTCTGGCCAATGAATGGAAACACAGGGCTACCAAAGGTGATAAAGCCTTTAAGCAGGACTTTGGTAAACTCTATATATTAAGATAACAGCAAAGACCCGCCTGCAGGCGGGTCTTTATTTTTCTATTACCCTTAATAGTCGCCTCTTTTGCGCAGCCTTTCTTCTTTAACAGACTCAAAGGTTTTATTTTCTGTACGCTCTTCTCCTCTTGCCCTTTTCTTTCTAAAGAGCTTCATGGTAAGCAAAATAATGGAAATGGGAATTAACGCGGCCAGGATAATAAGTACTATGGCTGTAAAATCAGATTCAAGGTTGAAAGTATTCATATAAATGGGATCGTGTTCCTGAAATGCAGGGCTGCTCAAATGCTTTGTTATTCATAACATTTAGAATTACGAATGGTTTAAGCTTGTTGATATACTATCAATAGGAGCTGATCTATTCAATTATGAGACCATTATCCATTTTTTCTCTACTTTTTTTGCTATTTAGCGTTTCGAGCTGCGATGTAATAGCAGGTATTTTTAAAGCCGGCTTCTGGGTTGGCATTGTACTGGTGGTTGTGGTGGTACTGGTCGTGTTGTACATTATTAATAGACTCCGCAAGCGTTAACTGTTACAATAAGCCGCAGCTTCGCACGTATTTTTATGATGATTTGCAATAACACCTTAGTTGCTCTGCTCTTCGGGGCAGTCCTTTTCACAGCCTGTGGTAATACAGATGATGCAGGCTCTGGTTCGGAAACACCTGACGCTGCCTGTGCCAATGCAAACACAGCACCGGTGGCTGATGAAATTGATACATTAAATATCATCATTGAAACCAGCGGGAGCATGAAAGGCTTTATGCCTACGCAAAACAGGCAAACGGCTTTTCAGGAGCAGATAGATGACCTGCTGGCCAATGCAGAGAGTGATAAAGATGCCATCAATACCCTCAGGTTATATACTGCCCAGGATAATATTCGTACCCTGGGGTACGATCGTTTTCAGAGCATGCTGCGGCAGGGGCTGTCCCAGGCAGGCGCCAGCACGCCCATTCCAAACCTCTTACGACAAATAGCAACCGGTTATACAGGGCCGGGTCAGGTAAGTGTTTTTATCTCAGACTTTATTTATTCTCCGCCTAAAGCTAGCGACAGAGATTATGTTGCCAATGACATTCGCAGGGCCCTGGCGTCTCTGGCGGCAAAAGGCATGGCAGTAGCTGTTTTTGGATTTCAATCTGAATTTGAGGGTGTTTTTTATCCGGCTGGCTCAAAAACCGGTGGAACGGCAACACCGATAACCAACTGCTGCGAGACAGAAGTTCCTTATTATATCTGGATCATGGGTCCCGAACCTGCCGTACGCATGGCATCCGCGAAGCTGTTGAGAAATGATGCTCAGGTGATGATGCAGACCGGTTACGAACGCCTAAAGCCTGCTTATGGGGTTATACCTGGCACCGGCCGTGCAGGAAGCTGGTATTTAGGGGGTGATGGCGCACAGACTATCTTAATTGATAATACAACAGAACTGAGAAAGGGTGAAGTTTCCTTTACTGTAGGCATTAATCTGGAATCGGTGCCTACCCAGTTTACCAGCACAAACTATCTGCAGCAAAATCTGCAGGTGCGCGGACGCAATGGCAATGCCGAAGTTGGCAGCGTATTGCCGCGGCAGGAATTTTTGAGTAATGAAAAACTGAATGCCAAAGACAGACAGTTAGTAGAATGCTATACACACCTGGTAAAAGTAGATGTTAAAAGCATGGACGATCGCAACAGTCCTTTGAATCTGAACCTGACATTACCGGCGAATGATCCGGACTGGGCACAAGAATGGACAACAGATGACGACAGAAATATCGATGAAGCCGGCCCCCGGACCTTTGCACTCTCAGAGATTCTGCAGGGCCTGCGCATGCTGTATCCACAGGAACGGGAAGCAGTATTTTCACTGGACCTAAGTATCAAGAAAGCAAACTAAGCATGAAAAACGTTTTTCGCTTTTTATATGAATTGATTATTGGGAAGCCAGAGCCACCTATGGAAACCCCGCTCTACAGAAGCGAGATTTTTCCCGATGTGGGCGGTATAACCCTCCTGCTCATCACCATTATATTGGTGTTGTTCTACTATTATGTGCTCAACCATGTAATACAGACTGCCCGCTTCAGCCACTGGTATCACTGGCTGGGGGCGCTGCTGGTAAATGCGGCAATCGCATTTGGCTATGCCATTTACTATTGCCGGCTCAATGAAGTAACGCCAGATACTTATGTGTACTGGTTTGCGTTTGCTAATGCTTTTTATAGTGCCTTATTCTTCTTTCTTTTCTCGCTCCTGTTCAAGTGGCGCTCCAACAATGCCGCCAGAACACCATTTTAGTGTTGAAGGGGTTTGGTGGGTGTATGGGTGACAGATTAAAATCTCGCCTCCGGACTATAGACAAAAACAACCATGGCTAAACTATTTATTTTTGGAATTGGCGGTACAGGGGCCAGGGTGCTTCGCTCTCTGGGAATGCTCCTGGCGGCTGGTGTAGATGTTAAAACTGATCGGGTAATTCCTATTATCATCGATCCGGATACCCAGAATGCCGATCTCAACCGTACAGTAGAGATGTTAAAAAGCTATAAGCGCCTGCATGCAGTAGCAGGGTCAGATAGTGGCTTTTTCAAAACAGACATCAGCAAACTGGCCGACATGGATACCCGGGGCGAAGGCCGTGTCAAAGATGCCTTTACCTTTGATTTTGGCGGGATTAACCAAAGTTTTCGGGAGTTTATCCATTTTAATGAAATGGACCCCGATACACAGGCCCTGATGCAATTGCTCTACACACAGGATAACCTGAACAGTCCGCTCACCATTGGCTTCAAAGGCAGTCCGAATGTAGGTAGCGTAGTGCTTAACAAGCTCATTAATTCGCCGGAGCTGCGCTTCTTTGCCGATAACTTCCGTAAAGGAGACAGAATCTTTATCATCAGCTCTATTTTTGGAGGAACCGGCGCTGCAGGCTTTCCGCTGCTGCTTAAAAACCTGCGCAACACTAATTCCGGCCTGCAAAACGCAGGTGATATTTCTTCAGCTGTTATTGGTGCCATTACGGTTAAACCTTATTTTGGCCTGCAGACCGAAGATGAAAGTGTGATCGATTCAAACGCTTTCATCACAAAAACACGCGATGCACTGGCTTATTATAAAAACAACCTGGATGGGGTAAATGCGCTTTATTACATTGCTGATAACCCCGATACGCCTTATGAAAACAGGCCTGGCGGCGCCAGTCAGCGCAACGATGCGCACCTGGTAGAGATGCTCTCGGCGCTGGCAATCATAGATTTTATGGAGTATCAGGATGCAGACTTTTCCGGCGGTACGCTCTTTCACGAATATGGGTTGCGGCAGGATAGCCCTACCATTACCTTCGAACATCTTTATGAAGAAACGAACCGCCGCATTGGTCAGCAGTTCATCAAGTTCATGATGTTTGTAAAGTATTACCGGGATTTTATTCGGCAGGATGCCGGTAAAAATTATTATAAGGCCCTTAACCTGGATGCAGCATTTGTAAATGACAGCTTTCACAAAGAGCTGCGCCACTTCCTGGAAAATAAGCAGTGGGGATTTTTTGCCTGGCTGGATGAGCTTTCGCGCAACAAACGCAGCTTTGCACCATTTAATCTTAACACACATGACCTTAATCTGTTGGTGCAGGGGAAACCCGTGAGCCGTAGCTTTTTCAACAAAGGCATCACACACGACGGTTTTGTGGTAAAGCTGAATAAAGAAGAGAAAAACCTTTCTTCAGAGGCAGATCCGAACCGTAAGTTCCTGAAGATGTTCAATCTAGTAACAGAAGATTTTTACACCAATAAGATGCCCACCATCTGATTGATCCAATTATATGGCGAAAGTACTCCGACTACATACAAATGCCTCTACCGAACTGGAAGGGTGGAAGCAAAGCGTACAGATAGACAGCAGTCTGATCCAGCACATTTCGGATCCCAGCGGGGGGCGGGCAAACAAGGTCAGCACCTCTATACCTTCTCCACTGGCCAGAATGTACCTCTTTCGCACTGCTTTTGAGTTTGTGGTGAATTCTCCGAAGCGCGACCTGAGCGATAATACCATTTATCATCGAATGGTGTCACAGTGCCTGGATGTGCTGGAGCTCCTGTATAACTTCCAGAAGTACCAGCAGGCAGAAAAACGCCTGCTTATTCGTCGCTGGAACATAAACGAAAAGCTGCAGCAGCTGGCTACCGTTCCGCAGCACCAGCTCTTGTCCAACACCCTGCAGTTGTTCCTGAATTACAACAATCCGCAAAGCCCTTTCTTTGGCTTTTCAGATATTTACCTGATCTACTACAACTATCGCATTATTGCAGGCACCAGTCCCTTTACGCTGGTTTTTACCCTGCCGGATTTAGGGGCACTGGACCTAAGCAGCAGCAAAGGCTACCGCCTGTTCGATGAGCCGGTGCCATTATATCAGCGGCCCGAAGATTTCCAGCTTTACCTGAACCACCTTTTTCAGGCCCATCCTTTGCTGAAGGGTAAATGTCAGGCTATGTATGAATACCTGACCCTGGCGCAGCGCCAGGCAGAGCCAGCCCTGCAACAGCGGCTCAACCAGCTGCAGTTCGAGGCGGGTTATGGACCAGATAATTTCCTGAACCAGTATGAGCCGCTGCGGGACGACACCAATAGCCAGGTGGCTGTAGGAGAAGTGCGCCTGGCATCTGCCCCTGCAGATAACATTAATGTAGGGGCTGTGAGCGATTTTGTAATGCGGCCTTCTAAGCCAGTGGACACAGATCGCTTGCCGCTCATACTCAAGGAGGGACATTACCCAGGCTGGAATTATATTTCCGGCACCTGGCAGCAGGAAACAGAAGTGCCTCTTAAAAATACGGCACCACCCGAGAGCCGCATACTGCCCGGCCTATCTGATAAATACCCTTACCTGACCACAGGCGATTTTCTGGAGGAGTACCTGCTGGAATTGCCCTATGAGCTCAATACCGATCGCTTTAATTTTGGCAGGGTGCAGTATCAGAATGGTGCTGAGCGTGAGCGTACCTTCCGTTTTAATTACCTGCTGCCTCTTAAAAAGGAATATTTTCAATATTTCAATTATAGGGAGCTGGACAAATTTCTGACATTCATTGTCGATCCGGCTTACATTAAAGTGCAGCTGGCGGTACCTGTAAAGCGGGGCCAGATTTTGTTTGAAAAGATTTATTACGACAACCCCCAGAACCCAAGGGATGCACAGGGGCAGGAAATCCCTAAAAAAGGGAGGATTGTGCCAACGCGCATGGGTATTGGGGTATTCCCCTTCCTGAAATTACCAGACCCTGCCTATAACGATTTTTACAAGATCATGCTGGTAGACCTGGAAGTAAGCGGACAGGCTACCTTTGGGGAATTTGACATGCACTTTTACCTGGAGAACCAGCCCCTGCGCGAATCTCCGGAAGGTCGCCCAACCGAAGGACGTGGGGTAAAACGCACCCGCCGTATCCGCAAGCAGGAGGGAACTTACGGTTCTTCCTACTACGAGGTTTTCAATACACATTTCGATTACGCAGAAATAATTCACCCGCTTACCGAACGTGGGCAGGAGCCGGTGCGGGGCCTGCTGATTCCGAAATGGCAGGAGGTTGGGCCGGGCACCAAAAGGTTTACCTTTGCCATATACTTTGGCACCACCAACACCCACATTGCCTATACCACAGGGGTAACCGTAGCACCACAACCCTTTGCCATAGAAGAAAGCGACCAGCAGGTGGTCATGCTTAACAAGCCCTCCGACGAAGGTGGTTTGCTGCCCATTCAGCGCTTTAAACAAGCTTCGTTGCACCGGGCCATGGAAATAGATACGGTAGTTAGCCGCGAGTTTGTGCCCTACCTCATTGGCGGGCAGGCCAGTGGTGCCGAAGTAACCTTTCCAATCCGTACCGCCAGCTGCGAAGTAAGTGATTTCATTGCCCGGGCTACCGATATGCTGGGGAGCATTAACATTGGTTTTGGCATCAACAAAGAACTGGATGTGCCGGCACACACAACCTACAGAACAGACCTGAAATGGAGTACAGAACTGGACCGGAAAGGGAATGATCGCATCGATGTATTCTTTAGTGAATTATTGCGGCTTATCAAGCACAAAGTAGCCCTTAACGATGGTATCCTGGAGCAGACGCGCCTGGTCTGGTTCTCCCCCCTGAGTCTGGATACTTTTGCCTTCAACCTGTTTGAAGAAAAATGGTCGCGTAACTATCAGCATATTTTCAGGACAGAACGCAAGCCCTTGCACCTCACAGAATCGGCTGCGCCTTATTACTATTTGTCTTCAGCAGGAGAGGTGGTGCCTACCCGACAGGACCATTTGCTGAACATAGATATTGGTGGCGGTTCTACTGACATACTTTTCTTTATTAACCAGCAGCCTGCCTGGGGTTCCTCTTTCCGCTTTGCGGGTTATGCGCTGTGGGGCGATGGTTTTAATAAAATATCTACCATCGACAATGGATTTCTGCTGGCCTATCAAAAGCTGGCCGATAAACCGTTCCGGGCTAAATCTATCAGCCAGACCTCTGCAGATGTGATCAACGATATCTTTAACAATGTCGACCCGGCCATTTTCTCTAATGTATTCATCCGGGCGCGCTATCTGCGGGTGTTGTTTTACCTGCACTATACAGCCATCCTGTACCACTGTGCACAGATCATAAACTACCTCGATCTGAGCATTCCCCGCTACATTACCTTTAGTGGTAAAGGCAGCCTGTACCTGAATTTCCTTTCTGGTGGCAGCAATACCACCAGCCTGGAGCGGCTCACCAAAGCATTGTTGGAGGAAGTGTGTCAAAAGCCCGTGCCCGATAATTTCCGAATCATACAGGCGCGTAAACCCAAAGAAGCTACGGCTAATGGTGGTGTTTTCTTTAACCCGGAAATTCACAGTTACGAAGGGGCAAAGCCCATCAAGATGTTAGGTACCGGACGTGGGCAAAATCTCTTCGAGACACCGTTGCGCTACCAGGAGGCCGATGCCAATGTGCAACAGGATGTACTTAAGAATGCAGAACAGTTTTTTGAGCTGGTACTGGGGAGTGATAAGCTTACCCGTTTCTTCGACGACTTTGCCATTGAAGCAGATCTGCCCTGGCTGCGCAAGACCATCCGCAGCAAAATGACAGATAGCCTGCATCTGGGGATGAACCGGCTGCTGGAACATCGTAACATGGCAGAGAAGCCCCTGCCGGAAACACTCTTTTTCTATCCGATCTATCATACACTTTACGAGCTATCAAAAGAAATTTATAAAGAACATTATGACCGTTAAACAGAGATTGTTGCTGCTTTTGGTTATGGTACTATGGCAGCCACTGGCCCTATTTGCGGCTCAAAGTGATAGCTTGACCTTTAATCAGGGACGCACGCGTATCTGGTGCGAAACGGCGCGCTTCATTTATGAAGACAATGGCGCTGATAGTCTTTTGGCGAGCATCAATTGCCAGTCTATAGAGACACTTAAATCCAGCATTGCCAGCACCGATGGCAACCTGGGCGCCCTCAGGCTAATGAACAGTGTGGATAAGCCAGCGATCTATGCAGGTTTTTCTTCTACTGAGGCCAGGCTGCAAAAGCTGGTAAGCGAAATAGTTACCCGCTTAAAAAGCTCACCCATACGGCGTTCTAACACTGCCAGGTTAAATAGTGTAGACAGTCTGCAGCAGCAGTTAATGCTGGTGGCGCTTCAAACGAGTGCCCAGGAAGATGATAGCTATGCCGAGGAGGCCGACGCTGCCGGACTTAACCAGGACGAAGACACTCAGTTGCTTGAGAATAACCCTGCTGATAATGATGCAACCAGTTTGCCCTGGAACGAGATCTTGCAGTGGCTGGCCCTGCTACTGATAGGTGGTTTTGCCATCTGGCGTTTGCTGGATCTGCAGGCTAAATATGACCGCATGAAACGAGAGCATCGGGAATTGGAAAAGCAGGTGAACGGGTTCTTCTATAGTAATCTGCATTCAAACAATGACCAAAACCAGCAGGAAGGTCTGTCTGAAAAAGAAGTACGACAGGTTATAAAAGAAGAGCTGCGCCAGAATAAATCTGCAGCAGCACCTGCAGTAGAAAAGGCAGCGATGCCCCTGCCGCCCCCCCCTACGCCTCAGGCAGCACCGAAGGCAGCAGAGGCTTCTCCGGCAGCTGCAACACAACCAGCAAGTGCCAATACTGCCCCTGCTGCAAGAGAAAATGTAGCCCCGGATCTTTATTTTGATAAGATGCCATTTAAAGGTGGCTTCCATCAAAATGAAATGAGCAGGGAACGGCTCCGGGACAGTTTGTACACAATTGAAGTGCTGCCAATGTCCGGAGAAGCAGATTACTGGGTTACCGAAGATGCTGAAGTGCAGCGCTATGCCATGCAAAATGGCCTTTCCTTCTTCGAGGAAGGCTGTGATTTTACAGAAGTAGATGAGAACCCGGTTCGGGTAGTTAATGAACAAAAAGGCATTTTGCGCAAAGAGGGCACTGTTTGGAAGATAGTACAAAAAGCAAAGGTCCGCTTTGAATAAGGCATGATAATTCTGGAGATCATCGTAATACTTGTGGTGGTGGCTTTGCAGTCGCGCGTTTATTTACAAAATAAGCAGCAGGCTGCTGTGCTGGAGCATTTTTTTCCGGAAAAAGAACAGCTCTATATGCAGCCTGCTACCCAGACTGCCCCTTCGCCACAGGCAAACGCCGATCCCTTAAAATTACTGGTACAGGGCCAGCCTTATACCCTTGCCGATGAGCCGGACAAAACCTTTAGGGTGAAGGGGCGCGATGGTGAATTCTATCTGGTTTCGGAAGTTCAGGAAAATGCAGCTGGCGCAGCCACCACCTTTTTACTAACACAAAAAGAGCTGGAGGCTTTGCCGGCCAAACCAGGCTTTCACATAGATCAGGCATTAGTGCCCGCCCCTGTGCATGAACTTGCTGAGGTGCCCGCCGCACGTGAGCCTTCAGAGGGTTTTGCAGAACTTCTGGAAGAGGTGCAAACGTATTTACAGCTCAATCCCGGGGTGGTAACCAATCTGGATAGTATCAAAGAAATGAGTGAACGGCGGCTGGAGCGGCTGGCTTCCAGCCTGCAGGCTACCACAGCTACTCCCTTGTACATTGGTCTGCTGGGCACATTTTTAGGCGTTATCCTGGGGCTGGCAGCTGTGGTAACAGATGGGGTTACAGAGGCAGCCATCAATAAATTTTTGTTAGGTGTTGTGGTGGCAATGGTCGGCAGCTTCTTTGGTTTGTTATTTACCCTTTTAGGTAATGCTGCCTACCGGCATGCCTACAACACGGCCTCGGACCGCCACAACAGCTGGCTCAACTTTTTACAGATACAGCTGCTGCCTCGCCTGCAGACCGACCTGGCTCACGGGCTAACCAACCTAAAAGTGGTGCTGGATGAATTCAACCACGATTTCTTTAGAAGGATTGCTGATTTTAAATCAGTTTTTTCCAATCTCAATCAATATGTGAGCCTGCAGGAGCGTTTTATTACTGCACTCCAGCAATCAGACTTCTCCCAGCTTACAGAAGCTAACCTTCGTTTTTTTGAGCAAATACAGAAAAACGAATCTCTTTTTGAACGCTTTGGCCAATACTTGCAGGGACTGAACGAAAGCATGGACCTGGGGCGCCAGGCAGCGGCAGATATTCGTGAGGTGGTGGGGCAACTCCGGCAGCTGGACGATGTACAGGGCTACCTACGGCAAAATGAGGAGTCCATTAGAAAGCAATTAGGCTATTTGTCGGCTCACCAGGATAAAATGGAGCAGCTGACCCATGGAATTCAGCAGCATTTTATTGAGGCTGGTGACGAGATTGGTACACTGGTCAGGCGCCGCTTGCAGATCATGCAAAAAGAAGAGCAGGATGCCGGTGAGCAACTTCGCCAGCATTTCGAGCGGCTCAAACAGGAGAATGTATACCAGAAGATCAGCGATCAGCTGCAGCCCATCAGGCAAATAGAAAACGATGTGCATGGCATGCAGGAGCTGTTTGCAGATACGCTCAAACACCTGTTGGAGACCCAGCAATACCTTATCAGAAAAATAAATCAGGATGGTCAGACACAGGGACGTGTATTAAAGGAAATGGAATTGCTCAACAGCCATATGCAGCAGCTTACCGAGCGCAAGACGTGGGTGCAGCGTATGTTTGGCGGACGTTAACGAATAAAATCTAACATGCCCATGCGTGCCAATTCCAGTTTCTTCTGGCCAAGCTATGCTGACTTACTCACAGCACTTTTTGTAGTGATGATGGTGCTTTTTGTTTTGAGTTTCAGGCTATTCCGTCAGCGTGAAGAACAACTGGAAATGTTCGCTACTAACTACAAAAAAATTAAAGAATTAGAACAAGCCTTACATAGGTTAGATGAGAGCACCTATTTCGAATTTCAGCCCCTAAATCAGCGTTACGAGCTCATGGTGCCGGTACAGTTTAAACAGTGGGAGTACGAGATACCTACAAAATATACTAAAAATCTTGTAGAAGCAGGCAAACAATTACAAGCACTCATAGAGGAGGCAGACCGCACCTCTGTTGCGAATGAGCTTGATGTGAAGTATCTTGTTATTGTTGAAGGGATGGCAGCGCGAGATCCGAAAAATCCAGAAATTAACAGTGATCGTAACTTTATTAAGCAAACTTATTTGCTTAGCTATCAGCGGGCACTGGCGCTTGCAAGTCTTTGGCGAGCCAATGGCATAACCTTTGATAAAGATAATTTTGAATTAATTATAGCAGGTAGTGGGATTTACGGAACGGGACGCTACAGCAGCAGCGGGCAGGAAGGTAAAAACCGACGCTTTTTAATACAGATAATTCCTAAAACAGGACAATTACAGAAGCGGGAGCATGAAGAATTGGATGAATAGATGGACGATGGTGGCGCTTATGGCAGTAATGTCTGTAGGTTGCAGTACAGATTTTGAAGACATACCACATTATGTGGTGAAAGTGGAAGACGGTAATACCATTGTCTTAAAGAATGGTATGCAGGTAAACCTCATTGGGGTAGAACCTACAGAAGCCAGCCAGGAGTTTCTGGAAGACAAAGCCCTTCACAGAAAAGTGAGAGTTGTGTTTGACAGAAGCAATTACCCCGATACAGAAGAAGTAAATGAGGTATGGGGCTATGCCATGGTAGAAGGCGGGCAACATCTGAATGCCCAGATCCTGCAGGAGGGTTTGTCTGCCCTGAATGATACCTGGCTCACCGATAGCTTAAAATCCTTTTCCTCCTATACCACCCTTACAACCCACAAACCTGCAGATGTGCTGCCAGAGGCAGGCCCGGTAAGAAGAGCCAGCCTTAAGCCAATAAATACACCTACCAAGGTGCGTACAGAATTCGATAGCTTTGCAGATCTGGTAGAATATGCTGAGCAGTGTGTTTTTCTTGTTCTGGGTCGTGATGCCAAGGGAAAAACTGTTAGCCAGGGCACTGGGTTCTTTTTAATGGAAAACGGCCTTTGTGTTAGCAACTATCATGTATTTGAAGGCGCAACGGAGTGGATGATCCGCACTGCCAATGGCAGCCGCTATCGCGTTACTGACATTATCTCCAAAGACAAAAATTACGATTACATCGTGTTTAAGGTAGACCTGGCCGATGGCGAAGAATATCCGTTCCTGAAGCCTTCGCGCAAAACCCCTCGTAAGGGAACCGATATTTTTGTGTTGGGCAACCCCAGAGGATTAGAAAGTACCATTACCCGGGGTGTTGTATCGGCCATCAGAGACCAGGGTATGAAAGAGGCTGTATTACAAATAGATGCTGCCATATCTCCAGGAAGTAGTGGCAGCCCCGTGATGACAATGGATGGTGAAGTGGTTGGCATTGCTACTTACAAAGCCCGTGATTGTGAGAGCTGCAATTTTGCCATGAATGTGCAAGTGCTTGGGTTCTAAAGATTAAGACTATTTGTTGATCTGTTTTGAGACCGGCCTATGGCCGGTTTTTTTATGTAGCAAAAGCAAAACTATAGCAGCAGCTAATTAGTTATAAACTAAAAGGCCTATTAAACGGAGTGAATTCGTAAAGGTTTTGGTGGTATTTTACTTTTTTGCCTATGAACGATCGCATAAGAAAAAAACTAATTCAAATTGCTCGCCTCGATGATTCCCCTATATCATATCCCAGCTTAGTCTATCAAATGAGTCTGGGACTTAACTTAGAGAGCAACCATGAGAAAAATATGTTGGGTGAAATACTCAATGAAATAAGTATGGCAGAATATGCGCAGGACAGGCCGCTTTTAAGTTCACTAGTGAAGATCAAGCCCAAAGGGCAGGGAGATAACTTCTTTAAAATGTGTGAGAAGCTGGGGCTGGGACCATGGAAGGACCTTAAACGGGATCCCGAATTTTTAGAAAATTGCAGAAAGGAATGCCGGGATTTCTGGAGTAATGAAGCGAACTATGAAAAATATTTGAATCCTGAGCTGGAAAAAGTTTAGGTTTAAGTTTAAAGGATAAGAGAAAGCCGATGCCAACGCATCGGCTTTTTTATTTACCTCCCTTATCATATTTCCATGTAATGTTTTGACAACAAATTAATAAAAAATTGTGGTTTTACATGGGCTTGTTCTGCTGCCAGCTAGCCTTGTCAGGATTGGTTACTGATGCAGTATAGTAAAATAGTTTGAATATTTGAAATAGACTAATGTTTAAACATGGTCAGCACAAGAATAGAAAAGCTTTGGTGAGCGTAAACCTAATGTTGGAATTCAGAGTATACCTAGGAATATACATGTAATATTTACAACGAATATTCAACATTAATGGAGACTGCTTATGAAGTTACCTGTACGATTTCTGCCTATACTACTTATAACACTAATACCACAGCTGGGGCATGCACAAGCCATACTCCAGGATTTTGATCTGCTCTCTACCCCATCGGCATGGGCATCAGCTTCTAGCCCCAGTTTTCACCAGGTAAATATTATTGGAAGTGAGCCTAATCAGGGTGGTGTTCAGCATTCGGTATATTTTGAAATGCTCTCCCGGCAGGGGAATAAAAGCCTCCGGCTGGTAAAGGCAAACAGTCAGCATAATACACACAAAGCTTTCTTTGTTAAGAACAATGGTATCCCGGTTACCAATGTACTGAAACTGCAATTCGACCTTGCAACGCAGACAACTGCCAGTACCAAGGGTGTGTTTGGTAGTATTTATGTAGGCCAGGATTTGGGGAGTACTGCTTTTTTTCCGGATAACAAAAATCGTTTTGCAACCATAGACCTCAATTTCGAGGGCAATAATGGCTTTCGCATAGTAAATGCTATTCGCAGTGAACCAAAGGAAAGGACCGGAGTGATTAATGGAGAGGCGCGCATTACCCTCTTTATGAATAATACAGGTGCAGATTTCACCTATCTGAATCCCCTGGGTACTGCTTCCACCCTTGGATCAAAAAAGATTGATATATGGGTGGATGATCAGCTGGCGGTAGATGACGCCATAGCACAGGCCACAGAACCAGAATCACAGGGTGTTGCCATTTCTGCCATAAAATTTGCCACCCGCAATAATGTACTGGAAGGAACTGCTACTTTTGATAATTTTTTGGTAGACGCAGCACAGGAATTTAATGCTGTGCCGGTTCTCACTGCTGCCGGCGGATCTTTTACAGTAGGTTCCGGTGGTCAGTTTAGCAGCCTGACGAATCCTGGCGGCGTATTCGATGCGCTCAATGCAAT
>JASLAE010000257.1 GCA_030147305.1 Cesiribacter sp. | reverse complement strand
TAATTAATCATTTGCAGTACCTGACTGCCTGAATTCAACATTTTGCTTTATCACCTACCTGGAGTTAAATAGAGAATTCTGATAAACAAAGGGGAAGACCTAATTAGCAGTGTTCTGGCAGGCAAAACCTGTTATTGTTTTGGTGTTTCCACCCTTCTCTTCTTCCTTTTTATTAGTATTTCGGCAGGTTCGGAAGGGTTGGGTAAACACGATTTTCATAACCCGGCTTTAGCCCAGTTTGTAAGCATTGCTGCCATAAACTTCATGCTTTTTTTAGGTTGGCCTTAACAGCTACATTTGGTAACCAAATGGAGCTATATAAAACCAGGGCTGGCACGCTAAACGCTCTGGGTACTTCTTATATTGTCGTAGGGCTTTTTGACTGGAAGATAGATCCAATGCTCAGGCTGCGTCCTTTTCATCGGCACCCTGCTCAAGAACAGCCTCATCCAGTTCCGATTTAGGTTTTTCGTACCCATATCTTTTATCCAGCCACTCCATGACGGGGTATGCACTAAAACCATGTGCTATAGCCGAGACCATAATAACTATAAGCACCGTTCCCCATAGGGTTTCTCCTTCTTCGAAATCGTAATTGGCCAGCGCATAGGCCAGGTAATAAATAGAACCAATACCCCTGATGCCAAAGAATGATACAACCGCACGCTGAAAGCCCCAGACCCTTGAACCAATCAGGCTAAGCCAGCCAATGATGGGGCGCACCACCAAAATAAATATCAAGGCATACCAAAGCATATTCCAGGTTAAGGTAGGCAGCATAAAGGCAAGTAAACCTCCCATAAAAATGAGCACCAGGGCAGCAATTACATGCTCCAGGTTGTAGGTAAATTCATGAAGGATAATATTGAACTTATGGGTATGCTCGCTTCTACGAAAATAATATGCGGCCACAAAAACAGAAAGAAACCCATAGCCTCCTATCGCCTCTGCCCCGGCATAGGAGATGAAAAGCACGCACAAAGCAATAGAGCCCATGCCCTCAGCAAAAACCGGCCGCTCCTTGGGTACTCTAAAAACTAAAAAAGCCAGCACTTTACCCATCAACAGTCCTGCGATCACTCCCACTCCTATCTTATAGAGCACATCCTGCCAGAACCAGTTAAAAAGCCACTCACTGCCAAAGCCGCCCTCTTCGGCCATACGAATAGCAAAGTAGGTAAAGGGAAAAGCAAGGCCATCATTAAGCCCTGCTTCTGAGGTTAGGGCAAAACGTACCTTGTCGTTTTGTTCATTAGGCGGACCCACCTGCACATCACTCGCCAGCACCGGATCGGTAGGCGCCAGTACCGCACCCAAAAGCACCGCAGCGGCAGGTGTAAGCGCTAACATTGTATAGCCCAGCCAGGCCCCTGCCAGAATACACAAAGGCATCACGAGAAAGAGCAGGCGGCCTGTAGTTTTCCACTCGCCAGAGGTGGGGGGTGTATCAATTTTCAAACCTGCGCCCAGTAGCGAGATAATTACCACAAATTCAGCCACCTTCTCCCAAATCCGCTGCCCTGTATCGGAATAGGGATTTGGTACCTCTATAAGCAGAAACTTAAAAAATAAAAAACCAGCCAGCACATATACCAGTGCAATGGTAAAATGGCGCTTAACGAGTAATTGTGGTAACCATACACCTACAACCAGGGTTAGCCCGGCGCCCAGCATAGCCCACTCGTATGGGTCAAAGTCTATTAAATCCATCCTGTTGTAATTACCTGCTACAACTGGATTTTAGTAGAAGTGGTTAAAGAAAAATTCCCGCCTGCAGGCGGGAATTTTTTATTGTTTAAAATTTAAGACTACTTTTTCTATAATGTCGCAACATTCGTGCAGTTGCTCCTCTGTCATGACCAGTGGTGGCGCAAAGCGAATGATGTTTCCATGCGTTGGTTTTGCCAGCAGCCCCGCTTCTTTTAGCGCCACACATATATCCCAGGCCGTAGAGCTCTCAGGAGTATCGTTAATCACCACAGCATTTAAAAGCCCTTTGCCGCGAACCAGTTTCAACAGGCTGCTCTTTTCAATCAGCTGCAGCATGCGCTGGCGAAAAAGATTGCCCAGGTGGCGGGCATTCTGCATCAGGCGTTCATCGCGTACTACCTCCAGGGCAGCTACTGCTACTTTGCAGGCCAGCGGATTACCACCAAAGGTAGACCCGTGCTGCCCCGGCTTGATGACTTCCATTACCTCGTTATCAGCCAGCACAGCCGAAACCGGATATACGCCACCACTAAGTGCCTTGCCCAGGATCAGGATATCAGGTTTGGTATAATGTGCCGGCTGCCGCTCACACACATTTTCGCAGCTGCAATTGCCACACACTGCCAGCAGGCTACCGGTGCGCGCTATACCGGTCTGAATTTCATCTGCTATGAAGAGTACCCCATTCTCCCGGCAAAGCTTTGCCACTTCCCGGATGTAATCTTGCGAGGGAGTAAATACGCCTGCTTCGCCCTGGATGGGTTCTACCAGGAACCCGGCAATATTCTCTTCTTGCTCCAGCACGCGTTTTAGGGCATGCAGGTCATTGTATGGCACTTTAATAAAGCCTGGTGTATAGGGACCAAAATTTTTACGGGCACCTTCATCATTGCTGAAAGAAATAATGGTGGTGGTACGGCCATGGAAGTTGCCTTCTGCCACAATAATCTTTGCTTCTGCTTCGGGGAAACCACGCTTTTCATATGCCCATTTGCGGCAGATTTTAATGGCAGTTTCTACGGCCTCTGCCCCGGTGTTCATGGGAAGCACCTTCTCAAAGCCAAAATATTCCGTTACATACTTTTCGTATACGCCCAACACATCGTTATAAAAGGCCCGTGACGTGAGCGTAAGTGTTTCTGCTTGTTCTTTTAATGCACCAATGATACGCGGATGGCAATGACCCTGGTTTACGGCGCTGTAGGCCGAAAGAAAATCGAAGTACTTCTTTCCTTCCACATCCCAGACATACACCCCTTCTCCGCGGGTAAGTACAACGGGCAGTGGATGATAATTGTGGGCACCATGGCGATCCTCCAGCTCCATTGCCTGCTGGCTAGTACGAATTTCTGTATTCATATTCATATTAAGGAATTATTCAAACGGGTACTAAATCTGCTGGCGCTTGTAAAAATATGTTATGCGTGAACCGGAGTCAAAGACCAGGTAGAATACCGCAAAGGTATTGATTCCTGCAGAGAGCAAAAAATGACCTTAATTAAAACTGCAAACGTTTTCTGACTTTCGATGAATCTCAGGGCTTTCGTTATGCTCGTGTGTTAATGCAACTAGGAGTTTCTGTGTAATTATTAAGCTCCACTGCTTATTTTCTGCAAAAGGCTACTATTTTTCTAAACTGATAATGCTAAGCAAAAACATCTTTTTACTATTTATGTGCAGGTTTATCTCTTCTCCTATCAAATCTGTTTTCCTGAGTTTTGTTTTGATTTTTGCAGCGCTGGCGGCCACCGCCCAGGCCCACAATGCTATTTATCTGGAAACGCCTGGTAAAAATATTATAGGACCCGCGCTTATGTATGAGCGCAGTGCTGTTAGTGAGCACAGGCTTAACCTGGAAGGTGGTGCGGGCCTGGGCCTGGCCATGATTGGCCTTGACTGGTCACAGCAGACCATCATGACGCTTCCGCTGTATATTGGCGCCAACCTGGGCCGCAGCCACCAAAAGTTTGCATTTGGCCTGGCAGGTTTTATTCCCCTGGGACAATACTACCGGTATATAGAAGATGACGGCCAGATGATCAAGGACACTTACGTAATTCCTGCGACTTTATATCTGGGTTATAAACGTTACCCTAAAGCAGATAAAGGCCTCTACTTTCAGGTAAATCTGCAACCGCTCCTGAACACCAGCTGGATACCGGTTATACCCTGGGCTGGTGTTGGCATTGGCTACTCTTTTAAGAATAAATAAAAAGAAGCTACCTTTGCATGCCGGATTAGCTTTACCTGCCATGAAATCCAAACGCCCTACTCCTTTGCCCCTGCAGCCAGGCGATTACTATATGAATGCGCAGGGTCTGCTGGTCTTTACAGCTCAGTATCACCTGCGACGGGGCTACTGTTGTGGCAGCGGCTGCAGGCATTGCCCCTGGCGTGCGGCCGGCGCAAAAGGAAAAGATTAAATTACAGCAGGAAATACATTTGGTGGTTTCAAAAATAGTTGCGATATTTGCAAACTAATTTGGAATTATACGCCAAGCATTGGTAGCTATAAAAGCATAAAAGTCATGGCCAGAGTTTGTCAAGTAACAGGAAAAAAACCAGTAACGGGTAATAACGTATCACACGCTAACAATAAGACTAAGCGTAAGTTCTATCCGAACCTGCAGAAGAAGCGTTTCTATCTGCCAGAAGAAGACCGTTGGATCACCTTAAAGGTATCTACCCAGGCGCTGCGTACCATTAACAAAAATGGCCTGCTGAATACGCTGAAAAAAGCAGCCCAAAAAGGAACATTAAGCTAATTTCGGATTAACCTCCATAATAAGAAAGCATCATGGCAAAGAAAGGAAACCGTATACAGGTAATTCTGGAGTGCACCGAGCAGAAGACTACGACCGTTCCTGGTACTTCACGTTACATTACTACGAAGAACCGTAAGAACACTCCAGAGCGTTTGGAGATGAAGAAATACAACCCGAACCTTAAAAAAGTTACTGTACATAAAGAAATTAAATAGTCATGGCTAAGAAGGTAGTTGCAACCCTGAAAAACAAAGAAGCCAAAGGCTTCGCGAAAGTGATCAAAGCCGTGAAATCTCCCAAGACTGGTGCTTACACCTTTAGAGAAGAGATTGTACCGGTAGACTTAGTAAAAGAAGCACTGAAATAAGCATTTTGCTATTACTGAATATAAAGTCCCGTTGGTTCGGGACTTTTTTGTTATATTCCCCCGGAAAAGCATAATTGCGGTAGCTATGGGCCTTTTTGATTTTTTTAAGGAAAAGCCGGAGAAGCCGGAAGAAAAACAGCAGGACAAACAGGAAAAGCTCGACAAGGGACTGGAAAAAACCAAAGAGAGTTTCTTTTCTAAACTTGGCAAGGCGGTAGCCGGCAAATCGAAAGTAGACGAAGAAGTACTGGATGAGCTGGAAGAAATTCTGATTTCCAGCGATGTGGGTGTTGAAACCACCGTTAAAATAATTCGCCGCATCGAAGACCGGGTAGCGCGTGACCTCTACCTGAATACAGCAGAGCTAGACCAGATCCTGCGGGAAGAAGTAATGGCGCTCCTCTCGGAGAATAAGTCTGCCGATGTTCGGGGCTTCAACATCCCGGAAGGCATCAAGAAACCTTATACCATTCTGGTAGTTGGCGTAAATGGTGTTGGCAAAACTACCACCATTGGTAAACTGGCCGCCCGTTACAAAGCACACGGAAAGAAAGTAGTCCTGGGCGCAGCAGATACCTTCAGGGCTGCCGCAGTGGACCAGCTAAAGCTCTGGGGTGAACGTGTAGGAGTACCGGTAGTCTCGCATGGTATGAACACCGACCCGGCCTCTGTTGCCTACGATGCAGTAGAACAGGGCCAGCGCGATGGTGCCGATGTGGTGATCATAGATACGGCTGGCCGTCTGCACAACAAAGTGAACCTGATGAACGAGCTGACCAAGATCAAGCGCGTCATTCAAAAATTTGTACCTGAAGCACCACACGAAGTATTATTGGTACTGGATGGTAGCACCGGGCAGAATGCACTGCTGCAAGCCCGTGAATTCACCAAAGCAACTGACGTAACTACCATGGCCATCACCAAGCTGGATGGCACTGCCAAAGGCGGAGTGGTGATTGGTATTTCAGAAGAATTTAAAATTCCGGTGAAGTATATAGGGGTGGGTGAAAAAGTGGACGACCTTCAGGTATTTGACCGCAAAGCCTTCGTAGAAACAATCTTTAAACGCTAGGCCGCGAATCCCAGCAAACACTAACATATAAAATATAAAACAGGCCTGGGCATTACGTCCGGGCCTGTTTTTTTATGTCTCTCTGGTATAGCACTGAGATGCTAAATCCTAATAAAACTGCCTTGTTCTAATCCACATAACCATCATACTGAATGAAATCCAGGCGGTTTTCTTCGAAGCGCATGCGCAATGAGGTAGGTGTTTGTTCGGCCCTGATCAGGATGCTTTGCGGCACCTCTTTCACCCCCTCCATTCCCTCCAGTAGCCCTATAACTTCAGTAGCGCTCATGCCTACTTCTATGCCATTTGCGAGGGCTATCCCATGACTGTTTAGCGTAGCAGATTGCAGCATGTCTTTTCCTTGCACACTGTAAAACATAAAAATTGTGCTATCGCTCTTAATAGTAATTAAACTATCTATCTGGCCTTCTATGTGCCGGTTAGGCGTGGCTTCTTTTTTAGTAATTTTAGCCTTTGGAATTTTACGCAACACTTCCTGTACCGTCCACTGCGGTGCCAGGCTGTTCATAAGCGTATTATTCTGAATAGTTGTATCGGCACCGGCCTTTACCCTCAGCGCAGATGCATCTATGGCAGCAGTATCTTTCTGAAGTGTGTTCGGAACTGGTTTATTGGTCTGCGTGTTGCGCTCGGTATTCTCACAGGCAAAAAGTAAGCCTGTAAACAACATAATTATACCAACGGATCGGAAGCCCCTATGCTTCATAATTTTCTTGTTTAAGGTGTTTGTACGCCATACTTCTGAATAGCTCCCCGGATGCCTTCAATCCGATTGCCCGGATCGGGATGGGTCTGAAGATTTCTGGCTTCCGGTTACCCCCACCCCCACTGGCATCTCATCACCCGCATCATTGCTTCAGAATCGTAGCCGGCTTCCACTAAAAAGCGAACCTCCAGCAGATCGGACTGCAGCTCATTGTCCCGGACATACTTCATGTTTAGCTGTTATGCTTACCCGCTGCTCCTGCCCGGTAATGGGATTATACTCTGACTGGCCGAAATACGCAATCACAGCACCCAATCACCATGCGCAGGGCTACCATCCAACGCATACCACAGCGCATGCGTAATCCAGCCATATTCTAAAGAATAGTATTTAAAGCCTAACTCATATAAAGGCAGTATAGTTATCTTAATTTAGTTTAGATTGAGCGGCCGGATGTAAGCCAATAAGCCAGCCTTTATGGTTTTGCGCGGAGACTCGAAAGCCGCAGTTGAATATTATAGCGGCAAGCGATAAAGCAGGAAATAGCTAAAGCCCAGGGCTGACTTTTGGCTGGCCTTGCCAAAACCGGGAATTTCATAGATCTGGACCTGATCCCGGTCCCTGAAATGCGGCAGCAACTTAAGCTGGAATTCATAGCCTACAAAAAATCCTTTCCATACCCTGGCCTGCATACCAGCAGTTAATTCAACCCAGCCTCCCCCCAGGCCTGTAGAGCTTCGGTTTATGGGAAAAAAGCCATATATATCGTCATCTACATACCCTTTGAGCGATTCGTCGAACCAGCTACGACCATACCCAACACCGATGGTTACCAGGTTCTGCTCAAGATCGTCGGGAATAATATTCATGTAAACGCCCAATCTGGCCACCGTACCTTTGTTAAAATAGGTAGTGCTGTCATCATCATCCCCGAGGTTTGTTTCTGATTGGGTAAAATCCAGCAATGCGCCATAGCGAATAAGTTCGCCAGGTCCGCCTTCGAGCCGAAGATGCACATTGTAGGCTGCTCTTTCGCTGCTGGCAATGGTTTGGATCCAGGGCTTCAGATCTACTCCAAACCTGAGCCCGTTTATTCGAAAGGGCTCTTTTACAAGGGTATCAACAGGGGCAGGCACCTCCTGGATTACGGTATCGGCAACCACCTGGGCTCCTGCCAGCATTGGCAGACAGAGCAGGCAAAGGCCTATGATATAGGTAGATAGATTTATCATTCCTGCCGGGGTCGAATTATCTGCACGTCCGTATCGTTGCTCGGCTCAATCAATTCAGTATTGACGACTACGGCAGTATCGAAGGTATTGTGCACCACCTGCAGCTCACGAAAGCTTACTTCCAGCGGACAATCCGTTGAAATCAGCCGGTAACGTCTTTGATAGCGCAGGGTAAGCGTATCGGTAGGTGTATCGGGCTGCTCAAAAAGAAAGGTTGTTTCGTCTTTGTCAGGATCAAGCGCCAGCAGCAAGCGGGTGGTGCGCAATGAATTTGCTGAATCATTTTCCCAGAATGTGCTATCTGCTGTGGTACTGGTTACTCTTACAAAGCGAATAGTGTCCCACAGCAGACTATCAATGCGGTTTATGCCGCCAGTAGCTAAAGTATCTACATATATGCTATCGACATAAAAGCCCAGCAACACGCGGCTGGTAGCAGAAGAAATGCAGGCTTCTTCAGGCTGGCAAGCCCAAAAACCAACAGTACTGAAGAGTAAAACAATTAAATATCGCATGCGTAGCCGCAAAGTTATGAATAAGACCCACCTGCGGAAACCTACTGCTGGTGAAATTGTGTTATTTTTGCGTTTCTTCCGAAAAAGAATCTGTATTAAGAAGGAGGGAAGGAACCACTAAGCCTTTAATGATGTAACCAGTGATGATTGCTTCATGATGGTTTCCTCCCGAAAGCACCTGATTTAATCAGAAACGCTGGCAGGCTACTTAAACATATATGCCTGCACCGGAGAAAATAGTACCGATCGCCGAACCTGATCGCAGTTTTACAGGAAAAGAGAGGAAAAGATTCCCTTGAAGACCAGAGCCAAAAATTTAAAAAAGCACAAAGTAAATATTGTAACCATGGGTTGCAGCAAAAACCTCGTTGATTCTGAGGTGCTGCTTACCCAGCTAAGGGGCAATAGCATTGATGCAACCCACGAAAGCCAAAATGATGATGCCAACGTAGTGGTCATCAATACCTGTGGTTTTATAGACAATGCCAAGCAGGAAAGCATTGATACGATTTTGCGTTATGTAGATGCCAAAGGCGAAGGCCTGGTGGAAAAGGTATATGTAACAGGCTGCCTCAGCCAGCGCTACCAGGGTGAGCTGGAAAAAGAAATTCCGGAGGTAGATGCCTGGTTTGGTACCCGGGAGCTGCCCCGGCTCCTGAAAACCTTAAAAGCAGATTATAAGCATGAACTGGTTGGCGAACGCCTGCTTACTACCCACAACCATTATGCTTATTTAAAAATAAGTGAAGGCTGCGATCGCCCCTGCTCCTTCTGTGCTATTCCGCTTATGCGTGGCGGACACATTAGCCGCCCCATAGAAGAGCTGGTAAAAGAAGCCAGCCACCTGGTAAAGGGTGGCACCAAAGAAGTACTGCTCATCGCACAGGATTCTACCTACTATGGCCTGGATCTCTATAAAAAGCGCAACCTGGCAGAGCTGCTCAGCCGCCTCTCCGATGTAGAAGGCCTTGAGTGGATAAGGCTGCACTACGCCTACCCTACCGGTTTTCCGCTGGATGTGCTGGATGTAATGCGGGAGCGTTCCAACATTTGCAAGTATCTGGACATACCCCTGCAGCATGGCAGCAGCGAAGTTCTGAAATTGATGCGCCGCGGTACTTCCCGGCAGAAGCAGGAAGAACTTATTCACACCATTCGCCAAAAAGTACCTGGTATTGCCATTCGCACTACCTTTATTGCAGGACATCCCGGCGAAGGAGAAGCTGAATTTGAAGAAATGCTAAGTTTTGCCGAACGCATGCGCTTTGAACGCCTGGGCGTTTTTACCTACTCACATGAAGAGAGCACCCATGCCTACAGCATGGAAGACAAACTACCCGAGGAAGTAAAGCAACAAAGGGCCGATGAGCTCATGGAACTTCAGGAAAGTATCAGTGCAGGCATCAACCAACAAAAAATAGGGCAGACCTTAAAGGTGTTGATTGATAAAAAAGAAAGTGGTTTCTACGTTGGCCGCACCGAGCATGATTCTCCGGAAGTAGACAACGAGGTGCTGATAGATGCTACCCGACACTACCTGCGCGTGGGTGATTTTGCCAACATCACCATTACTGATGCCGCCGAGTTTGACCTATATGGTGAACCTGCCCTTTAGGCATTACGATATTGATAGTGTTCAGGCCAGCCTTACAAGGCTGGCCTTTTTTTTAAGTGCACTGTTAATCATAACCTGGCAATTACCTATAATGGCTAACAGCAGATGTAAGTTTATGAGCCTATTTGCACATTATATTGAGAAAAATCAATAAGAGATCATTTATATTTTCTCAAAGTATAGTAATAC
Source organism: Cesiribacter sp. (assembly GCA_030147305.1). GTDB lineage: Bacteria > Bacteroidota > Bacteroidia > Cytophagales > Cyclobacteriaceae > Cesiribacter. The sequence goes on along the minus strand of JASLAE010000257.1, from coordinate 2,907 downwards.
TATACTGCATAGGCAATACGCTGCTAAAATACCTTATCTTTCTGATTTACATATAATTACAACCATACAGATCAGAAAGCGTGAGGAAAAACCTGCATTCTGTTTAATGCATTACTGCATTTAAGGTTTATCTCTCAACAATACAAAGCAGGTAAGTACAAAAGCTGTCTAAAGATGCCTGTTCACCTTCCATCGCTTTAAGGGTTTTCAGGGAATAGTAAGGGTAAACCCTTACGTTATGTATGCACAGATTTTAAATTTTAAAATAAGCCTGTGCCAAAGATCTTTGTGAAGTAAATGCTACGTATATCCATAGCAAGAAGGGGCAGGGTTTATTCAAGCGTTACGATCTACAACTATTGACACTCGACATTATTACTGCATATGGAACCAAATCACCAAACAGATCTGCTTACCAGGCTACGCGAGCTGAATGCTTTAATAGCATGGCATATTGAGAAAACTAAAGTAGAGGTAGCAGAGCTGGAGAAGACTTTATACCACAAGAATAGTCCTGTCAAAGTGCCTAGCATCCATGGCATTCATACTATTAGCGAGCTTGCCGGGCAGTGGAGAGAGCAGCCTAATTAATAATTTTCATACCATTCTATACAATTTAAACAGCACCCGATCCCTTTGATTGGGTGCTGTTTGTTTTCAATACCAGTACAAATCCATTCTGTTGTTATTCCCATCTTAAAAGCATTAGGTGTATATTTCAGCTTATATCTCTGCTTCGTTATCATGGACCCTCTTTTCGATACACTTGAATCTAATTTCATGCCCCATGGGCATTGCTACTACTGGGAGCCATATATATTGTGGTCGCATGCGATCTCTGATGGCATTATCGCCCTGGCCTACATGACGATTCCTTTAAGCCTGGTAAAAATTGTGCGCAGCAGAAAGGAAGCTGACTTTGCCTATATGTGGATGCTAATCCTCTTCGCTGTTTTTATTCTTGGCTGTGGCGCTACTCATGTAATGGATGTCGTGAACATCTGGGAACCCTGGTACCTGACAGATTCTGCCATCCGTATCATAACCGCACTTGCTTCCATCGGCACTGCCATTTTGCTTGTGCGCATTACCCCGCAGCTCATATTGCTGCCAAGCACCAACAGATGGAAAGAGATGAATGAAGAGCTGAAAACCCTGAATGAGTCACTTGAAGAGAAGGTACAGGAACGTACCCAGGAGTTAGAGGCGCTGGCAGAAAGCTACAGGTTCCTCACAGATGCCATTCCGCAAATTGTGTGGTCTTCTGGTCCCGATGGACAGACGGACCACCTGAACAAAACATGGTTTAGTTATACAGGACAAAGTGAAGAAGAAGCCAAAAACAGTGGCTGGCTCAACAAGGTACATCCAGATGATCTGCTAATTGCTAATAAGTTATTTGAAGAAGCTGCTAATAAAGGAACAGTTTTTGAAACTAAGCTCCGCATAGCCGACAAACATAATCGGTATCACTGGCATTTGAGCCGCAGTGTCCCCATGAAGAACAAGCTGAATGAAATTGTGCGCTGGTTTGGCACATCTACCAACATACACGAACAGGTAGAAAAAAATGACGAACTGCAGCGTACCAACGACGAGCTCGATAATTTTGTCTATACTGCCTCGCATGACCTGCGTACCCCAATTCTAAACATTGATGGCCTGTTACAGCTCCTCAAAAGCAAGTCTCCTGCCAGCGGCCGTGAAGATATGCAGAATCTTTATGACCGCATGGACAAATCTGTGCAACAACTCAAGCAAACCATTCACGACCTGGCAGATGTAACGCGCATACAACGCGATAACGCTGAAGATACACATTGGATAAATCTGCCGGAGCTCATTGAAGAGTTTAAAGTAAACCACCAGCTACTTTTTGAAGGCAGCAATGCTGTGCTGGAAACCGATTTGGTCGAGGACGAGATCTGCTGCATATCCCGCAAACACATGCGCAGCCTGCTGGATAACTTACTGACGAATGCGCTCAAATACCGCCATCCGGAGCGTACACCGCACGTACAGGTAAGATCGGAATTTGAAGATGAGTATTACAAAATATCCATTCATGACAATGGAATTGGCATAGCGCCGGAACATAAAGATAAAGTCTTCGATATGTTCAAGCGTTTCCATAGTCACTCCTCCGGCAGTGGCATTGGCCTCTATATAGTTAAGAAAATTGTAGAAAAATACGAAGGCCGCATACAGGTGGACAGTGCGCTAGAGATTGGCACTACCATTACTGTATGGTTAAAAAAGCAGGACCTGGATTAAGAGTCATTTTTACCGCTAAGTAAAGGCAGCATCCAGGAAAGGTCTTTCTTAAATAGAGGCTGTATGTGTGTGGTCTTTTACAAAAATATGTTCATAGCCAATCCCGCAAAAAGGCTATGAACGTTTTACTTTAATAGGGCTTCTCCTATCTTTTTCAACTTTTTTGGGTGGAGAGGGCTATCCTGCATGTGCTGTTTGAGCCACCAGCCCTCCCTACAACTAATACTCAACAGGCAGATAAATCATAGAAGGCGGCGCCATCTGGCTAATAAGATTACCTGTAGAGCAATGGCCTATTCCCTTCTTGCGTGTCTGGCAGGCATCCCTTTTCAAGCAGATAAGCACGTTCTGGCTATGAGTAACCCAGGGTATTCTACAGGGCTATCCAAAAAAGAAGCTGCAATTACATTTACCTGATGGTCAAACGAGCTGTTGGTATGGAATATTTTACCTGAGCACACCAATTTCTGAAGCTTTTAAGGCAGAACCTCAAATTTTTTTTTGGGCTTAATAGTCTTTTTGATAGACATTGCTTTACTTTGAATCACAAAGTACTTTAAATGAACAAGACTGAAAATTATTTAAATGACTTAGCCGAGATTCGTTCTATGATGGAGCGGTCCAGTCGGTTCA
>JASLAE010000457.1 GCA_030147305.1 Cesiribacter sp. | reverse complement strand
AAAAGATAAACGGAACAGAACCGGAACCTCAATAAAGTTTAACCGGCTCTCGCTGGTAAAGTCAACACCCCCAAGGTTTCCTTCCAATCTATTTCCCCGCTGGCTGTAGTTAATTTCCGGGGCAATGGCAAAATTAGGACCAAAATTGAAGCTGGTAGCCAAGCCCAAGGTAACGCCTGGCCGCCATGGTTCTTCTACACCATCAGGTGTATCTATACCGTGTACAATCGTTGCCCAGTTGGCTCCAACACGCAAACCAACTTGTGCCTGTGCAAACACCGTTGCTGTTGTAAGCACCATAAATAAGAATAAGAGAGACAATTTTTTCATAACTACACTATTTTGTTAAACATTAACATTGTTTTGCTTTACACAAACAACTTCTAAAACGACAGTAATCTATTCAGGTTTTATCTCCGGTCAGATTATTCAAATCCATTTAAATATTAACTGTTGTTACAGACTACTTGTTTCTGATTAATGAGAAGAGTGTCAAGATTTAACATAGGGGTAAACTCAGGAATAAATTTTCAATTTACCACAGGCAGCAGGCAAACTGAAAACATACCAGCAGTTCCTCCTTCTTCTTTTTCATAATAAAACTTAGGGCATTAAAGGATCTGGAACAGGTATGCATAACTTCTGCAGCTGCAGGGAGTTAAATCCGTAAAGTGCTGCAACCCTGACAATGATATTCGTATATTACTCAAAGTATTTTTAAAGCTTACACCTATGGATCAGAACAATCAGAACAATGAAAATCGCAAAAACATAGTAGATAAAGTAGCTGGTGGAGGTAGAGCCAGCATGTCGGACCAATCTCTAACTCCTCCCCGCAAAATAGAAGCAGAGTTGAAAAGAATGCAAAACCCCACTGAGCATGAAAACCGGGGCGAGGAAGACCGCCAGGTGGCAAGTCTGGGAGGTGCTATACTAACACCTCAGAAAAAAATGGAAAGAGCACGGCTGGAGTCTCAGGCAAAGCTAAATATTAAAACAGAGGATAATCAATAGGCTTATAGCGTTGAAGAAAGCAGCCTGGTGATTGACCGGCTTTTCTTTTACTGCAAAAGCATGCACGGCAGGCTAAGTGGCCTTTGAAACCTTTCCTGCCCCTGTGCGCTATACATAAAAGATTATACCAAATTTTTTATGGATTTAAAACAAGTTTTTGGCACCATCCTCACCTTACTTGGTATTATCATTCTGATAGTTTCCGTAATGGCGATCATCAGTGGTGGTACTAATTTACTGGGAATGACCTTGGGCGTGTGGCAGGCTACTATTGTTGCAGTTCTTGGTCTTATTTTTTTCCTAACCGGCATTAGCCTTATCAAACGTACGCCAAGTTCTAAATAACTTATAGCACTTAAACACAAATAGCAGCAGACTTTATTTAAGTTCTGCTGCTATTTGTGTTTAAGCGGCCTGGCATGCGCGAGTCCTGTAAAGCACGAGCGGGTCGCAAAAAATTAAGATCAAATCCAGTTCTATGCTAACGGCTAAGCTATAAGTAAAACTGCATACACAAAAAAGCGGGCTGCTCCATCATGGGCAGCCCGCTTCTTCATACTAGACTTATACAGGATTACTGTGCTGTGATTTCAAATTCAACCCGCCGGTTTTGCTGGCGACCTTCTTCTGTGTCGTTGGTAGATACCGGAGTAGATTCTCCCTTGCCTACCACCACCAGGCGGTCTGTACCAATACCATTCACACGCAGGAAGCGGGCTACTGCATCGGCCCTGCGCTCAGAAAGGTTTTGGTTATACACATCCGAACCTTTGGCGTCTGTGTGGCCTTCTATGCGAATTGCCATCTCCGGATATTCATTCAGCAGCTCCAGCAGGCGATTAAGCTCCGGATAGCTTTCTGTCCGTAAGGTGGCCTTATCAAAGTCAAAGAAGATGTTATTAATGGTAATACGGGCACCCACTTCTATTGGCATTAGGTACAGGTCCTGTGTAATTTCTTTAAATTCCATTTCCTCTACCAGGTTAATGTTGGCACTGATGGCCACATAATTAGGTGCTTCTGCCAGGTAGCCATAACGCTCTCCATAAGGCAAAATAATCTGATAGCTGCCATCTGACTCGCTGCGGGCAATGCCTACCTCTACACCATCAGACAAGCGCTCGTAGAAGATCTTGCTGGCCCCGATCGGCTCGTTTGTTTTAGCATTGTATACTTTTCCCTTGACCACCACAACTGGCGAAGGCTTATAGAACACAGGCAAATCCAGTGAGTAAAGGTCTACATCGGCATCGGAAGCACCGCGCGAATAGTACGCCTGCTCACCACTAAGCGGAATGTTAAAGAAAAGGTCGTCGCCCACAGAGTTGATGCTGGGGCCTAAGTTTTCGGGCTCAGACCAGTTTGTCCAGGAATCGTCCAGGCGGCGCGACACATAAATATCTGAAGCGCCGAAGCCGCTAAAGCCATTAGAAGAAAAATACATGGTGCGGTCGTCTGCTGCCAGAAAGGGGCTGCCCTCTACACCTGCGGTGTTAATGATGTCGCCCAGGTTCCTTGGTTCAGTCCATTTATTATCTTCTTTCAGAAAGCTCACATACAGGTCCCGGTCGCCGCGGGTATCTTCCCTTTGCACAGACATTAGGAGTGCTTTACGGCTCTGGGCCAGGTAAAAGTCTGTCTGGTCAGAGAAGTTATATTCGTTATCGATTTCCAGCGCTACCGGATCGGTCCATTTGTCGCCATCTTTGTAGCTCATGGATACACCAGCCGACATTTTACCTTTTCTACCATAACGGTTACCCAATAACAGCAGCATGGTATTACCATCTGGCGTAATGGAGCTGATAAAGTTAGGACCTACATTGTTCAGTGGCTCTCCAATGTTTTTTGCCACAGTCCACTCGCCCGTCTGTACATTTCTTTCAGAGAACCAGATATCTTCCTGGTCGTTCACGCCACCAGTATTTTCGGGGTGGTTGCGGCGGCTAAAGAACAGGGTATTACCATCTGGGGATAGCAATGGCTTAAGCTCTTTAAACTCACTGTTTACCTCTTCACCCAGCTTCTGCGCCTGAATATCGGGATTTACATCTGGCGCTACATTTACATCAATGGTTACAGGCGTTCTGGATTTAGAAATACCAATGGCATCTATGCTGTGGTAACCCGGAACGGCTACACCATCAAGTTCTATTTTAAGCGCAATTACCTCGTAAGCAGTACGGTCTACAAAGATGTTAAGCAGGCGGGCCGGCACATTCTGATTTTGCGGCTCAAAAGATTCTATCAGGTATTCCTTTCCCTGGGGATCATACGCCCATATGGCAGAAACGGCAGAAGGGTTATAAGACTCGGCAATCACAATCTGACGGATGCGCATAGGCTCCTCAAAACCCACCTTAATGAACTCTTTGCGGTTGGGGCGGTCGGGGGTCCAGGCATTGGGATTCTCACCACCGGCAGGTAGCACGTTGGGTGCCTTCAGGGCCTGCTTTCCCGAAAACTGGGTATCAGAAATCTGGCTGGAAACCTCAATTAATTTAGTAGCCCACTGTACATTTTGAGCAAAAGTTGGTATGGCGACCGAAAATAAAAGACATAGCAATAGAAGCCGAAATCGGTATAGGTGTGGATTCATATCTCTTAAAGAGTTATCTAAGGGGTTGTAAGGTTACTGCTAAAACTTGATTAATTTTTTCCTTTTCCTCAACTACATAATTAGAAGTTACAAACAGCACTAGGTTTTACTTTAGCAGTACATTGTAAACATTGGCTCAAAACATAAGACTATTCATTCAGAATTCGGATTTCTACCCTACGGTTTAGCTGGCGTGCCTCGGGTGTATCATCCTTTGAGAGGGGCTGTGATCCTCCAAAGGCTTTGGTTTTTACCCTGTCTTTCTGTATTCCTTTATTAACCAGATAATTACGAATAACATTTACCCTTTCTCCGGATAAGCGCCTGTTTGCGTTCACAGGGCCCCTGAAGTCGGTATGTCCTTCCAATTGAATCACCAGCGTTGGGTTCTCCATCATCACATCCACCAATTTATCGAGTGTAGGATATGAGGTAGGCAATAATATAGCCTGGCTTTGATCAAAATGGAAATTATCGAACTCCATGATCTGGCCCACCCGTACGGGTTCCAGTATAAAATCTTTTTGTACCAGCTGATCGCTGTTAAAATCAAATATATCGACCTGTTGCTTCAGCGGCAGAAAGCCCTCTGCTATGGCTTCGAACATATAACTGCGCTCGTTCAACACGGGCATCTGATAGCTACCGGTCTGGTTACTGGAAGACACGCCAATATCGTCGCCATGAGGAAGCTTGCGAAAACGTATTTTAGCTACAATGGGAGTACTATCCTTGGCACTAATTACCCTGCCACTGATGTAGACAAGCGAATCAGGCTCTGCCTGGGCATAACTAACCCCGGAGAAAAGGCAGGCGAATAGTACGCCAAATAACATAAAGATCTTAGATAATAACCTCACGCTTGTCATTGTTTTCATGTCATTTAGCCTTTAGACCCCGGGTTAAAAAATTCAATCTGAGGCCCCTTTCTAAAGACCTCGAAATAACATTACTTTTTGTTATTTAGAAAACTAAAATAACACAAATGTCCCCAACTTGTAAGATTTCTATTTACTTTTGTTTAGATTGGTATAACCAATAGCGTGTAAACCTTGCCCGCATCGGATAATTCACCAGCTCCGGAATATGCTTTCCGCCGGCAAAAACAATATCACCATAAATGCTGCCTTCCCAGGCGATCACCCGGCCATAGACCAACTATTGCCGGCAGAGGCGACTGCTATCCTCAACCTGATAGAAGATCCTGTTTGCATGTTACTGGCCGATGGCCGTATGCTCACAGCCAATACCGCCCTGCGCAGCATTTTCGATCTAAAAGAACTGCAAGCCCGCCAGCATAATTTTATCGACTGGGTGCATCCGCGCGATAAGGCACTGCTTCAACGCAAACTTCTGCTGGTAAAAACTAAAAACCAGCCCTATCATACAGCTGCCCGTCTGCGGCTACCTTCGGGCCATTTTGTGCATTACCAGCTACGGATGCAGCTCAGTGGAGATGCAATCGTACTGATCGGAAAACAGGCACAAAATCAGCACATCGAACAGCCCGATGCCGTTTCTTTTTGCCTGGATAAGGCGTTAAACCTTGTTCGCTATCATGAGCAGCTGTGCCATATGCTGGGCTACTCTTTTGAAGCTTTCCGCCAGCTGGATCTGGTACGCCTGCTCCACCCAAAAGACTATCCGGTGTTTACAGAGCATATCCGCACCCTTTTTAGTGGCGAAAACAAAAGTGTTTCCCGTGAGCTGCGGTTACAGCACAAAGACCAACACTACTGCTGGGTGCATTTTAATGCTCACCTTGTGGAGTCCGTTGCCGAAGCTCCTTACATTGCTGCCCGGGTTACGGATATTAGCCTGCTTAAAACCAAGGAAGAAAAGCTCCTGCAGGAACAACAGGATTTGAGTGTTTTCATCGATCGGGTTACGCACGACATGAAAGGGCCCCTTAGCTCACTGATGGCGCTGCACCGGCTTGTGGCGCTTGAATTTGGGCACGACCCCAAGGTAATGGAATATTTTAACCATTACCATGCTACGGTAGAAAGGCTCAATATAACTGTGCTGGATCTGCTCAACCTGTCCCGGGTTAAAAAATCAGTACCGCAATTAAAACAGGTAAATCTCAGGAACATGGTGCAGGACTGCCTCCAGTCTTTATGCCATCTGCCAGACTTTTATAAGATCACCTTTACCATTCGCATCGAAATCAAGGAAAACATTTTGATTGAGGAGCGGCTGTTGCAGACCATCGCCCAGAATCTGCTGGAAAACGCCATCAAGTATGGCTCAGAAACAAGCCCAAAAGTTTTGATTTGTATAAAGCAGCAGGACGATCAGCTCCTGCTCGAAGTAAGCGATAATGGTATTGGTATTCCGGAAGAAGCCCAGGCGCATATTTTTGATATGTTTTACCGGGCAACCACCCGCTCTACAGGAACAGGCCTGGGGCTTTACATTTTAAAACATGCTGTAGAAAAGCTGGGGGGTAGTGTAAAAGTACGCAGCCTGCCGCTTAAAGGCAGCCGCTTTACAGTTAGCCTGCCTTATACACCCGCTACTGAAGAAGTAGCAGAGGGCTAAGTCTTGCCTGCTCTATCAAATAATACTACTTTAGCACAGAACTTATTAAATCTGCCTCATGAAGGGAATTATCCTGGCCGGCGGCTCTGGCACCAGGCTTCATCCGCTTACGCTGGCCGTAAGTAAACAGTTAATGCCGGTTTACGACAAACCCATGATCTATTATCCGCTTTCTATTCTTATGATGGCGGGCATACGTGAAATTCTCATTATCTCCACGCCGCACGATCTGCCTCATTTCGAGCGGCTGCTGGGCGATGGTGTGAGTCTTGGTTGCCGCTTCACTTATGCGGTACAACCCGAGCCCAAGGGGCTAGCGCAGGCTTTTACCATTGGTGCAGATTTTATTGGCAGTAGCAAGGTGGCGCTTATTTTAGGCGATAACATCTTTTACGGCAGTGGATTGGCAAAAATGCTACAGAGCAACACAGATCCGGACGGAGGCGTAGTATTTGCCTATCATGTAAATGACCCTGAGCGTTATGGCGTTGTGGAATTTGACAAAGAACAGCGCGTGCTTTCCATCGAAGAAAAACCTTTGAAGCCTAAATCAAACTTTGCTGTACCCGGGCTGTACTTCTACGATAACCAGGTTGTGGAGATAGCCAGAAATTTAAAGCCCAGTGCCCGCGGCGAACTGGAGATCACTGATATTAACCAGCACTACCTGCACCAGGGCAACCTAAAAGTTGGCATCCTGAGCCGCGGCACCGCCTGGCTGGATACGGGTACCTTTGCCTCGCTTACGCAAGCCGGCCAGTTTGTACAGGTTATTGAGGAAAGGCAGGGTTTAAAAGTTGGATGTATCGAAGAAGTTGCCTACCGCATGGGTTATATCGAAGGTGAACAGCTAATGCAGCTGGCAAAACCCCTTATGAAAAGTGGTTATGGTCAATACCTGATGAGCCTGCTTGCCAATGCCTGATCTGTTAACTCTTTTGCAATGTTTGCGTTAGTAAAAATGCAGCTGCTATGACAAAGCAAGCTTAAGCAGCCTTAACGCACGAGTTGAAATGCTGACGCACAAACAATAATATAAATTACATTTTATGAGAACTGCCGGCTGGGTAATGACGATCATGGGGCTTATTGCTCTTGCTTTTACAGTTATTGGAGTTTTTACAACTAACAAAGGCGGCGGCGATGGCCCTCTTTTCTTTGGTGATTCCTGGTTTCCGATCATGTTCATCTTTTGGTTTGGCGCAGGCATCAGCTTGCTGTTATCCTTTCCTGCCAACGAAAAAGAAGACCGAAGAAGGCGTCCGCTATGAGTGAGCGGCGGCTTTTACCACAGGCAGGCCTGTTATTGCTGATGCTTTTCCAGGTTTTGGCCTGCGAAAGTGGTAGCAGTAATACACAAACCAAAGAACCTGCGGCCGAGGCCAACCAGGAGATCGTCCAGGATACTAAAACCCAAAAAGGTGCCGATTTTTTATTAGATGCTTACAGCTATGGGCTAATGCTATCGCAGTACAGCAAGCTGGCAGTAGAAAAAGCACAGACACCGGCTGTAAAAAGTATTGCCGAACAATCGGGTGCCTGGTATGAAAATCTGAATAAGGAAATAAAACAATTAGCAGCGCAGCATGCACTGACCCTACCTGCCACACCCGGCAGTGATGTACAAAGCTTTGTAGAAGAGTTAAAAGCCCTGCCGCCAGATGCATTTGAACAGCGCTACCTGGAGGTAGTCCAGGAAATTCATCAGAAGACCATTAGCCTGTATACAGGTGCCGCAGGGAAGGCGACCGATACCCAACTACAACAATGGGCAACTCAAAAAGTACCTGAACTAGAGGCGCATGCACAGGCGGTGCAGGAACTTTTAAAACAACTTAAAGCCCAATAATTATCATTTTTTAGCTTCGGGCTTTTGCTGTTGAGGGCCTTAGGCAAATGCCTAGGGCAATATTATTTATTAAATGGCGCCACTGCCCGGCTCGTGGTATACCACATTTAGTACAGTTTCGCCCACTGCCTTTAAAGTTTCCCGGCTTATAATGTCCATGTTATCTTTTAAGGTATGGTGGTAATCACCAAAGTAAAATTCAGAAGCCGGGTCAAATTGAATAATATCGATAGAGGGCACACCAGCAGCATTCATAAACACATGATCGTCGATGATAGGCTCGCTGTTTTCGTAGCGGAAGTAGCGGCCATGCCCTAGCTCATTGCCCCAGGCCCATACTTTTTTCACTACACTGGGTGCATACTCGCGGGAATAGCCCTCGCGGTAAAAAAGTGCATCCTTAGCGCCCACCATATCGAGCAAAATTCCATAATAGGCAGCATAGCCGGCTTTATGCTTATTGCGCGCCCAGTACTGAGATCCCAGACACCAGTAGCTTTCGCCCCGTTTAGCCTGGCTGCCTTTGTAGCCCTCAGGCTCACCATAATCTTCTCCGTCATAGAAGATAATATCTACCCCCACCTGCGGTGACGAACCTGCACCCAGCTGACGGGCTACCTCCAGCAGCACACCTACACCGCTGCCGCCATCATTCGCCCCTGCTATAGGTGTTAACTGATTAGCTGCACTTGCCTCCTTATCTGCAAAGGGGCGCGTATCCCAGTGCGCAGCCAGTAAAACACGTTTAGTAGCGCCGGGATTAAAACTGGCAATAATGTTGCGCAACTGCAGGGTAGTGCCATTAAAGGCCTCTGCCGAAAACTCCTGCACCTGCACCTCAGCCCCAAATGATCTAAGTTTGGCAATCAGATAATCGCCCGTTTGCACATGTTCGTTAGTATTGGGCACCCGCGGACCAAAGGCTACCTGCGCCGCAACATAACTGTAAGCCGAATCTGCATTGAAAGCAGGCGCCTGCACTCCCGCTAATCGTGTTACACTGGCAGCAGCCTGCTCTGCCGGTGCCTCTCTTTTTTTATCATCTGCGCAACCACTCATCTGCAGTAAAACCAGTAAAAGGGGCAAGTAAAAATTTTGTATGCTCATCAGTGTATGTTCTTTTTCAGCAAAAGATGGCTTGGCCAGATTGCTGGTTTATATAGTATGAATCTCTTTAATATAAGAAGTATTGCAGCAGTAAAGGCAGCTTAAAGCTTCGCCAGCATCCCTGCCTTCATTTCTTCGTCAGCCCGTCAGGCTTTGGCAGAAATGTATAGCTGGAGAAGCTTACTCTTCATAAGCCCAGTCGATACCCTGTTTCATATCTTTTACCACAACCCCGCTGTTGCGAAGGGAGGCCCTGATTTGGTCAACCTTCGCGTAGTCTTTTTCCTCTTTGGCCTGGCGGTAAATCTCCAGCAGCGCCTCCAGCAGGCTTTCAGGCTTTAGGTCCTGCTCTTCGCGCAGACCCAGCACCGCTTCCGTAAAGACTATGAAGGTTTTCTTCATCTCATCAAAAACCTCCTGGCCCAGGGCTGCGGTAGTCAGCTGACCCGTCTGCAGCGCATTGATCTTTTTTACCAGATTAAAAAGGTGGCCAATGGTTTGGGCGGTATTAAAATCGTCGTTCATGGAGCGGTAGCAGTTATCGCATAGGCCTTTTACCTGCTGTGCACCTTTCTCGTCTATGGAAACGCCTTCCTGTGCCTGGTATTGCAGGTTGCGTAGTACCCGCATGCCGTTCATTAACTTCAGGTAGCCTTTTTTTGCTGCCTGCAGGGCCTCAATGCTAATGTCCAGGGTGCTGGCATAATGTGATTGCAGCATAAAGAAGCGCAGTACCATAGGGCTATAGGCCTGGTCCAGCAGCTCATGGTCACCCGTCATGAACTGCGAGGGCAGAATACTGTTGCCCAGGCTTTTGCTCATCTTCTGGCCATTGATGGTTACCATGTTGGTATGGATCCAGTACTTGGCCGGATCTTTTCCGCAATCGCCTACTGATTGTGCTATTTCACATTCATGGTGCGGAAATTTAAGGTCCATGCCACCGCCGTGTATATCGAATTGCTCGCCCAGGTATTTGGTGCTCATAACGGTACACTCCAGGTGCCAGCCCGGAAAGCCCATTCCCCAGGGAGAAGACCAGCGCATGATGTGCTCGGGCTGTGCTTTTTTCCAGAGTGCAAAGTCTGCGGCATTTCTTTTAATTTCCTGCCCATCCAGCGCCCGTGTGTTGGCCTGCAAATCTTCTATGTTGCGGCCGCTCAGCTTCCCGTAGTTGTGCTGCTCGTTATATTTGTTTACATCAAAATAGACAGAGCCTTCCACTTCGTAGGCTAGACCGGCCTCCAGCAGGCGCTGGGTAAGCCCTATCTGCTCTACAATATGACCAGTGGCCGTAGGCTCTATGCTGGGCGGCAGAATATTGAACTGCTGCATCACTTCATGAAAACCGTTGGTGTAGCGCTGTACCACCTCCATGGGCTCCAGGTTTTCCAGGCGTGCTTTTTTTGAAATCCGGTCTTCTCCCTCATTGGCATCGCCCAGTAGGTGACCTACATCGGTAATATTACGAACATAGCGTACTCTATAGCCTAACTGCTGCAGGTAGCGGTACATCACATCGAAGCTCAGGAAGGTACGTACATTGCCCAGATGCACATCGCTGTAGACGGTTGGTCCGCATACATACATGCCCACATGTGGTGGTGCCAGGGGTTCAAACAGTTCTTTTTGTCGGCTAAGGGTATTGTAAACGCGAAGCGGTGGTATCATGGTGCAAAGTTACAGAAGCAGCAGCGACCTCTAAGCTATCCCTAAAGGAGTTGGCGCCCGTTCGTCTTAATTTTTTGTAAAAATACAGGAGTAATGGAGAAAAAAGTGCTAAAAGTGAACCAAGTTTTCGCGAAAAGCTGTTATTAAAAAGTCTCCACCCTGGCACGAGAAAAAGAAAAGCCTTTTTAAAGTATGCTCAAATAGTTTAACAAAGGCTGTGGCTGAACGCTGAAAATAGCTTATTCTTATGAAAAAGTTGTTTTAATGACCGGAAAATATTAATTTTGCCGCTAAATAAGCGTTTCTCGAGCAGAGGGGACCACAGAAGTCCCCTCTTTTCTTTACGCAATAGATTTGACAAATGGAGGTAAAAGCGTACATAGCATCACTGGCCGAGGAATATTTACAGGACTATCCTGATCTGTTTCTGGTAGATGTTGTCGTAACCGGAGCAGCCAGGCGTCAGCAAAAAGTAATGGTGCTGCTAGATGGCGATCAGGGTGTTACCATCGATCAGTGTTCTAAGCTTAGCCGGAAGATTTCGGCGGCACTGGAAGAGAAGGATTTGTTTGAGGGTGCCTGGTTTTTAGAAGTTTCTTCGCCAGGCGTTGACTTTCCGCTGAAGTTTCAGCGACAGTATCCCAAGCATATAGGCCGGCGGCTGAAAGTAAGCAAAAACGACGGCACCGAAGTTATTGGGCCACTGCTGGAAGTTACAGCAGCGGGTATTCGGGTTAATGCAGAAACAAAAATAAAAAAGCAGACCCAGCACAACGAAGTGTTTATCGATCAGGATAACATAAAGAGTGTGAGTGTATTAGTGTCATTTTCATAAAAAGATGAGCAGCGGAACGTTAATAGAAAACTTTGCCGAGTTTGCAAAGCGGAAGAATATAGACCGGCCTACTATGATCCGGATCCTGGAAGATGTATTCCGGACAATGATCCGCAAAAGATATAGTACTGACGACAATTTCGACATTATCATTAATGCCGAAAAAGGCGACTTAGAGATCTGGCGTTTCCGGGAGATTGTAGATGATAACTCCGAGGACATCTGGGATCATGACAAGATCAGTTTATCCGAAGCCCAAAAAATTGAGCCTGACTTTGAAATTGGCGAAGAAGTTGCAGAAGAGGTAAAGCTCGAAGACTTTGGCCGGCGTGCTGTGCTTACAGCCCGTCAGACACTGATTCAAAAAGTAAAAGACCTGGAAAAAGAAATTCTTTTCCAGAAATATAAAGACATGGTGGGTGAGATGATCACCGCCGAGATCTACCAGGTACTGGGCCGTGAGGTTCTCCTGCTGGATGCCGAAGGAAACGAGCTGATTCTGCCCAAAGGCGAGCAGATTCCTAAAGACCGTTTCCGTAAGGGAGATACTGCAAAAGCCATCATACACCGAGTGGAAATGGTGAATGGCACACCGCGTATTATCCTGAGCCGGACCTCTCCGGTATTCCTGGAGCGCCTGTTCGAAGCAGAGGTTCCTGAAATATACGACGAGCAGATTGTTGTTCGCAGAATTGTTCGTGAGCCGGGCGAGCGCGCCAAAGTAGCTGTAGAAAGCTTCGATGACCGCATAGATCCGGTAGGTGCCTGCGTAGGGATGAAGGGTTCCCGTATTCACAGCATTGTACGCGAGCTGCAGAACGAGAACATCGACGTAATCAACTTCACGGAAAATAAGGAGCTGTTCATTTCGCGCTCTCTGAGCCCGGCCAAGATCAGCAACATGAAGGTAGATGAAGAGAACGGGCGTGTTGCCGTGTACCTAAAGCCCGACCAGGTATCGTTGGCCATTGGCCGTGGCGGCCAGAACATTAAGCTGGCAAGCCGCCTGGTAGAACTGGAAATTGACGTGTTCCGCGATGTTGAAACCATTGACGACGAAGATGTGGCATTAGCCGAATTCAACGACGAAATCGAGCAGTGGATCATTGATGAGCTTCACCGTGTAGGTTTGGATACTGCTAAAAGCGTATTGGCCCTCACAAAAGAAGATCTGTTACGGCGCACCGACCTTGAAGAAGAAACCATTGAAGGTGTTCAGCAGGTGTTGCGTCAGGAGTTTGAATAAAAAATCGCCTTAACCAAACAAAGAGAAAGAAGGCAGCGGATTATGGCAGAAGCAAAAATGATGAGGCTAGGCCAGGTGGCCAGAAAGCTCAATATTGGTAAAGATACCATTATTGACTATCTGGGCAGAAAAGGCCATGAGGTAGAAAACAACCCCAACGCCAAAATTTCAGAAGACCAATATAAAGTTCTGGAGCGTGAATTTGCGTCCTCTGCTATGGACAAAGAGGAGGCGCACAGCCTCTCTATTGGCAGAAAAAGCAATCAGAACGTGGTGATTGATGCCGACAGCGACGAGCCTGCCGGTCAATCTGACGATGAGGATGAAATATTTATAAAAGGCAATTTTAGAAAAACTGAGCAGCCTCAGGCACGGCCTGCAGAATCTAAGCCTGCAGCCCAGCCAAATGTGGCCCAGCCGAGTGTGGCCCAACCAAATGCGGCCCAGCCGAATGCGGCCCAGCCTACTACTGCCCAGCCTGCAGCAGCTCAACCGGCTGCGTCACAGGCAAATACTGCCCAAAATGCACGCCCTGCAGCACCAGCCGTACCGCAGCCTGCTGCCCCGGCAGCTGAAAATGAAGGCGATGCCAGTGTGAACCGTCCTAAATTAGGCGGCTTGAAAGTACTGGGCAAAATAGATTTGAATAAACCTGCTGCCCGTACAAAAGAAGAAGAAAAGCCTGCCCCGGCAGCTGCACAACCAGTAGCGGCAAAGCCCGCTGCCCCTACAGCTGCTAATCAGGCTATTACACCTTCTAAACCGGTAGATCCGGAGGCTCAGGAAAAGGCTACCCCTGCCAAAGAGCAGTATATACAGCCAAAGGCGGAAACGCCAGCCCCAGCAGCAGAACCACAAGCCAAGGCGCCTGTTGCACAAGAAAAGCAGATGCCTGAACAATCTATAGCCCCTGCTCCTGTTAGAGCACAGCAGCCTGCACAGCAAAATGCTGATGGTGCAGCTGCCCAAAAACCAACACCTGTTACACCTCAAAGAAGAGAAGAGCCTGCGGCTCCTGCCAGCCCGCAAGCAGCTGCCCCTAAGCCGGCTGCAATGCCGCCAGCAGCAGAAACCCCAGCACCAACCGAAGAAAGGCAGGAAGAGGTACAGCCTGAAAAAGTTATCCAAGCCAAAGCAGATGCCCTCAAAGGCTTAACTGTATTGGGCAAAATTGAATTGCCTACAGAGAGAAGTCGGGGCAAAAAAGATAAACCAGTTGCTTCTTCTGACGACAGGAAGAAGAAAAAGCGGTTGCGCAAACGCATTGCCACCCCAGGCCAGCCAACGCCACAGGGTGCCGCTGGTACAACACAAGAATCTAAAACAGACAAGCTCTTCAGGGGGCCAGGCAGCCCGGCTGCTGGCCAGCAAAGAGGCCCTGGTGGCCCGGGAAACAGACCGAGCGGTCCTGGCGGCCCAGGCCAGAGGGGTCCTGGCGGTCCCGGCAGAGGCCCGGGTGGTCCTGGTGGACCAAACAGAGGGCCGGGCAACAGACCCGGAGCACCTTCTTCTGCACCAAGAGCACCAAAAGAAGAGCTTACCGATAAGCAAATTCAGGAGCAGATCAAGGAAACCCTTGCCCGCCTCAGTGGTGGTGGCAAAGGCGGACGTGCAGGCAACCGTTCTAAATACCGTCGTGATAAGCGTTCTGCAGCGGCAGATGCCGAAGAGGCACGCTTAATACAGCAGGAAGAGGATGCAAAAACATTAAAGGTTACAGAGTTTGTTTCGGCAAACGACCTGGCCTCGCTCATGAACGTAACCGTCAATGAGATTATCTCAACCTGTTTGAGCCTGGGCATGTTCGTATCGATCAACCAGCGTCTGGATGCTGAGGCCATTACCGTTATTGCTGATGAATTTGGCTATAATGTAGACTTTACTACAGGCGATGAGGATACTGAGGTAACGGAAGAAGTAGATGCCGCAGAAGATCTGCTGGAGCGTGCACCAATCGTGACCATCATGGGCCACGTTGACCACGGTAAAACATCGCTCCTTGACTACATTCGCGATGCTAAAGTAGCGGCCGGTGAGGCGGGTGGTATTACCCAGCACATTGGTGCCTATGATGTAACAACCGAAAGTGGTAAGCACATAGCGTTCCTGGATACACCAGGTCACGAAGCCTTTACGGCCATGCGTGCCCGTGGTGCCAAAGTAACCGACATTGTAATTATTGTGGTAGCGGCCGACGACGCCGTGATGCCTCAGACAAAAGAGGCCATTAACCACGCACAGGTTGCAGGGGTGCCTATCATCATAGCCATAAATAAAGTAGATAAGCCCAACGCTAATCCTGAGAAGATTCGTGAAGAGCTTGCGCAGATCAACATATTGGTAGAAGACTGGGGTGGTAAATACCAGTGCCAGGAAATTTCTGCCAAAACCGGTATGGGTGTAGACGACCTGCTGGAGAAAGTATTGCTGGAAGCAGAACTGCTTGAGCTGAAAGCTAATCCTGAACGTGCTGCCTCCGGTACTGTTATTGAAGCCACGCTTGACAAAGGCCGTGGTTATGTAACCACCCTGCTGGTACAAACCGGTAGCTTAAGCATTGGTGATATTGTTCTGGCTGGCCAGCATTATGGCAAAGTAAAGGCCATGTTTAACCATTTAGGTCACCGCATTAAGAAAGCCGGACCTTCTACACCGGTGCAAATGCTGGGCTTAAGTGGTGCACCACAGGCTGGCGATAAATTTAACGTAATGGAAACTGACCGCGAAGCACGTGAAATTGCTACCAAACGCGAGCAGCTGATGCGTGAGCAAAGCATGCGCACCAAGAAACACATTACGCTGGACGAGATTGGCCGCCGCTTAGCAATTGGTACCTTCAAGGAGCTGAATGTTATTGTGAAAGGTGACGTGGATGGTTCTATTGAAGCACTATCCGATTCATTACTGAAGCTTTCTACAGAAGAAGTTCAGGTGAACATCATTCACAAAGCAGTAGGTCAGATTTCAGAATCAGACGTTCTGCTGGCTTCTGCCTCCGATGCCATCGTGATTGGCTTCCAGGTGCGTCCTTCTCCAAGTGCCCGTAGAATTGCGGAGCAGGAAGAAATTGAAGTGCGCCTGTACTCGATCATCTACGATGCTATCAATGATGTGAAAGATGCCATGGAAGGTATGTTAGCACCAGAGGTAGAAGAAGTGATCACGGGTAATGCCGAAGTACGTGAAGTATTCAGGATCTCTAAGATTGGTACTGTTGCGGGCTGTATGGTTACCGAAGGCTTCTTAAAACGCAATAACAAGGTTCGCCTTATCCGCGATGGTATTGTGGTGCACACGGGTGATATCGACGCGCTGAAGCGCTTCAAGGATGACGTAGGCGAGGTAAAACAAGGCTACGAGTGCGGTATCAGCATCAAAGGCTTCAATGATATCCAGGAAGGTGATAACATCGAAGGCTTTACCACCAAAGAGGTTAAACGTAAACTGTAATCGGATTTTACAATCTATAAATGAAAGCGCTGCCTTAGGGCAGTGCTTTTTTGCTTATGGCTGCCGTAGAAAGCTTGCTTAAAATATTTTGGTGGCTTAGCCTGCTCATGTTGCTGGCCGGCTTATGGAAACCAGTAACGGTACTCTGGTGGCTCGACTACCAGAACCGCCGGCGCGTACTGCAATACTATGGTACCGCCTGCCTGCTGTTAGCTGCCTTTTGGGCCATGTCCAACTGGCTGAATACCTGAGGCCAATTACAAATTGTGGAGTCACATCAAATAGCAAAAAAAGCATTCAGACACAGTGTCTGAATGCTCAAGGGGATCGGTTAACCCATTCAATAGCTTATTGACCTTTTTAATTACATTTCATCGGCGCTGGGGCCATAGCTGCCGGGAATAGGGATATCTAAGAGGCGCAGGTAAACCCCTAGCTGTGCCCGGTGATGCACAATCTGGTTATACGTCATGCGCAAAACATCAAGTTTAGGAGATACGTCGTAAATGGTTTCTCCATCACGAAGCGTCCAGGGCTCAGAAAGCTGCTCGTCCCGCCCCCTGCTCAGATGTGCTCTGCCATCCGCCAGGCATTTTTCGAAATAAGCCAGCAGTTCTTCCGTACTGTTTATATCTTCGGGCTGGTAAGGATTGTTGGCAAAATCTAACTCATCCGTGGTAAGGGTCATGCCTATCCAGGTAGGTAGTTCGGCAACATGCGTAGCAAGCCGCTTGATGGTCATGCTCTTTTTGTGGGGCTGCCAGCCAAACTTATCGGTGGGGATGCGCTCCAGCATTTTTCTGGTAGTGATGGCCTCCTTCTCCAGTTCTTTCGCAAAAACATCAATCATAGACATTGTTGTGGTGGGTGTTTGAATCATGGTCATGGCTTTTACTTTTTGGTTTATTACAAAGTAAAGCCCTCCCACTGACAACCCTATGGCAGTGTACTTTTAGAGACACGAAAAAAAATTGATTTTTTTTCTGATTCAATAATCTACCGGCAGCAGCTTCATGTATTCACTCAGCGCCATATGTTCCTCCTTCTTAAAAGGCATTTGGGTGTTCCTGAGCTTGAGGATACGGGATATCCTGAAATCGCGGTAATCGTTTCGTTTATGGCACCAGCCAATCAGGTGCCAGCTAAAGGCATAGAAAATCAACCCAATAGGCTCTACCTGCCGTTGGCTCGTTTCTTCTCCTTTATTTTTATAGTCTATGTCTATCACCGTTTTTGCAGCAATGGCCTCCTGCAGCACAGAAAGGTATTCAAAATCGTGATTGATAAAAGCCGGTAGCTGCAGCCTGATGTTGTTGTCCAAAAACTCAAGCTTTTCTTTCTGCCCGTTACGCAACACAGACCTTACCTTGTTAAGCGCATGGGTATAATGATGCTGGATGGATTTATCGGAAAAGCCATACACCATCCGCTCCATCAGCAGCAAGGCGTTGGCTTCTTCAGATGTAAAAGAAACCGGCGGCAAAAAATAACCCTGTACAATAAAATAACCTTTGTGCTGCTCAAAGCTAACAGGTATGCCCTGCTCGCATAAGGCCTTCACATCTCTGTAAACAGTACGTATACTGATGCCGAACCTCTCTGCCAGCTGTTCGGCACTTATATATTTTTTGGACTGCAGCAGCGTGAGAATCCCAAAAAGTCTGTCTATGCGGTTCATGTTGTCCCTTGCTAAAGTGCCTGTAATAATAGTGCTATCCCGTTTATGAAGGTGCGGCAACAGTAAGTTAAAGGATTACCTGAAAAAGGACAACAATAGCAGGAGGTGCTTTTCAGTATTTACACAGGCATCACCTTTTACAGCTGCATATTGGCCGTTCACATACTTTGATGAAAGAATAAATATCTGAATACTTTCATTCGCGCTGCTGATCAACTAATTTTCTCACAATTGCAGGAATTGCGACAGCACTGCCTGTTAACCTTTATTTGTGTGCAACTAAGGCTAACTATTGCATCCTGGCATGGTTAAGTGAATAGATGAGCAGCGCCTCGGTAGCTACCAGATAGATGCCACAGGGCCAAACACGGCTTAATTATAAACAACTTAAGTAAGGGACATATGCAGACACAAGGAAACACCCGCGATGCCAGAGAGCTACCGCATGCACTGGAGTACAAGGAGGAAATTACACAAAAGCTGCAGGGCCATAAGCCCATTTTGTTTCTGGATTATGATGGTACCCTGTGTCACATTGTGAAAGATCCGGACAAGGCGCAGTTGACTGTGGAGATGCGCGATGTGCTCTCACAACTGGCCACGAAGGTAACAGTGGCTGTGGTAAGTGGTCGCGACCGGGCCGATGTACAAGAAAAGGTTTCGCTTGATAAGGTTGTATATGCCGGTAGCCACGGCTTTGATATTGAAGGGCCCAATGGGCTGGCACTTCAGTATGAAGAGGGCCTCAAGGCACAGCCTGACCTGGATGAGGCGACTCAAAATTTGCAAAAAAAGATAGGCACCATCAGCGGTGTTCGCATAGAGCGTAAGAAATACGCCATTGCTGTTCATTACCGGAACGTAGCTGACCCACACGTGGATGAAGTAATAACGGCAGTAAAAGAAGAATTGGGCCGGCACAAAAACTTGAAAGGCGGTGGTGGCAAAAAAATAATGGAGCTTAAGCCCAACATAGACTGGCACAAAGGACGGGCAACCGAATGGCTCCTGAAAAAACTAAATACAAACAACGATAAAGTACTGCCTATTTTTATTGGCGATGACCTTACGGATGAAGATGGCTTAAAGGCCGTTCACCAAAACGGGATTGGTATCCTGGCTGGCGAACACGGTGAAAAAACCTGGGCCCATTATCGCCTGGCAGATGTAGAAGAGGTACAGGATTTTCTGCAGCAGCTCAACACTTTGCTGGATCATAAAACACTATAAGCAAACCTTCCCATGAACCAGACTATGGCCGGCTAGCCTGCTGCCTTGTTAAACTAATATTTGTTAACTGATACCTTTTGCATATGAAGTAATCACATGGGCTTGTTGTGCATCAGTTTGCTTCACGCGCCCCAGACTGCTACAGTGCTACCCTATCAGCCTGTGCTTCTAGGTGTATGTACACAATCAACAACAGAATAGACATAAACCAACGACCTAAAACAGCTTATTAATGACCAAAATAGTTACCCTTACCCTTAACCCGGCACTGGATAAAAGTACAGAAGTAGAAAGGCTGATGCCAGAAGAGAAGTTGCGCTGCGAAACACCGCTCTGGGAACCCGGCGGGGGAGGCATAAATGTAAGCCGCGCCATAAGATTGCTGGGTGGTGATTCACTTTGTATCTACCTGGCTGGCGGGCCCAGTGGCGCCAGAATCGAATCTCTGCTTGCGGCAGAAGGCATTAACCAACGGCGCATCGTAAGCAAAGCCGAAACACGCGAAAACCTGGTAGTATTTGAGAGCAGCACCCAAAAACAATATCGCTTCGGCATGCCTGGTGCGCCTGTTACGCAGGATGAGCTAGACCAATGCCTGGATGCTATCATTAACCTGCCCGAAGAAGTAGAATTTTTAGTGGCCAGTGGCAGCCTGCCTGCCGGGGTACCAGACGATTTTTACGGCAAAGTAGCCAAACTTGCCCAGGACCGGGGCATCCGCTGCGTAGTGGATACCTCTGGCAAAGCCCTGCTTAAAGCCTCTGAGCAAGGAGTTTGCCTGCTAAAGCCAAACCTTAGTGAGCTGAGTCAGCTGGCTGGCAAAGAGCATGTGAATGCACTGGAGCAGGAAGAAATTGCCAGGGATGTTATCAATCGGGGAAAAGCAAGCGTTCTGGCAGTTTCCCTGGGCCCCAGAGGCGCTATGCTGGCCACCAAAGACCACATAGAGTATGTGGTGCCGCCAACAGTTAAACAAATGAGCACAGTGGGTGCGGGTGATAGCATGGTTGCAGGCATGATACTGGCTTTTAGCCTGGGCAAATCTCTTTCGGACATGATCCGCTGGGGTGTTGCCGCCGGTACTGCAGCTACTATGACTCCCGGCTCTGAGCTCTGCCGCCGTGAAGATGTAGAGCAGATTTACAAATGGCTGAAGGAAAAAGGATAAGCACCAGCACCTCAGTATTTTATACTGATCAATTTGGTTTAAGCCACTGCCCATATGCCTGAAGCAGCTGCTATTAGATAGCTTGTGCTAACCGTACATGCTTTGCCAGCACATAGCAGCTGCACCCTTTGCTGACAAAAATACCAGGGAAGCCTTCATTACCAAATTAACATTTACCTTTGTCTGCTAAAACATGCATACTTCAGCACTTATGGTGTTGCGTAAATGTTTTTAGCAAATGATACGGCCTAACCCCTTCCCTTTTTGCGCACTGGTGGAGCAGCCTCATTCTCCACTTTTTAAACTCACAGTTTGTGAATCAACAGCAAAGAAATACGATAATCCTGGTGCTTGGCGCTTTGGCTGCCCTGGGCCCTTTTTCCATCGATATGTACCTGCCCGGCTTTCCGGCCATTGCCAAAGACCTTAATACCAATATTGCACAGGTAGGACTTTCCCTCACCAGCTACTTTATTGGCATATCTGTGGGGCAGCTTTTCTACGGGCCTGTTATTGATCGTTTTGGCCGAAAGCCGCCATTGCTGATTGGCCTGTTCCTGTACCTGCTTGCCGCAATTGGCTGTGCTTTGGCTCCTACAGTAGATTGGCTCATTGGCCTGCGGCTGCTGCTGGCGCTGGGTGGCTGTGTGGGCATGGTAGCGGGCAGGGCCATTGTACGGGATCTTTTTCCGGTGAGCGAAACTGCAAAAGTGTTTTCTACCCTAATTCTGGTCATGGGCGTAGCGCCTATTATTGCTCCTACCATGGGTGGTTTTATCACAGCCAGTCTGGGCTGGCGGTTTATATTTTACACGCTAACCCTTATTGCTGCCATTCTTATTTTCCTGGTCTACCGTTTTTTACCAGAGAGCAGACAGCCCGATGCTTCTGTATCGCTTAAACCAAAGCGGGTATTGCAGGATTATCTGATGGTACTGAAAGAGCCTGAGTTTATTACCTTTTCTATTGCAGGAAGCGTAGCTTTTGCAGGCATGTTTGCTTATATCTCCGGCTCGCCTTTTGTTTTCATGGAATATTTTGGCCTATCAGAAACTCATTATGGCTGGCTTTTTGGCCTCAATGCCTTTGGCTTTATCCTCGGCAGTCAGCTCAACCGTTTGTGGCTGCAGCGCAGAACACCGGCCCAAATCACACGGCGCGCAGGGATATTTCAATGGGTGTCGGGCTTGCTGCTAGCCATGGGCACAATAAGCGAAGTGCTTAATGCAGCAGGTACCATTGCCCTTATCTTTAGCTTCCTGTTCTGGTCTGGTTTTATGGCACCTAATGCTACAGCTATTGCGCTACGGCCTTTTACCCGTTTTGCAGGTAGTGCCTCTGCCCTGCTGGGTAGCATACAAATGGTGGCGGGTGCGCTGGCTTCCGGCCTGGTTAGCTATTTTCATAACCAGACACCGCTGCCTATGGCGGTGAGCATGGGTGCCTGTGCCACACTTGCACTCCTGGCGCTTTTTATCCACAAACAAGTGATGAAAAAACAGGAAATAGCGGCCGCCGCTCATTAGCCACGCCTGAAGTTCAGTGGCGGCAGCAGTAAAAAATCAACACCTCTGCTTTTGGAATAAACATATTAACCTATATTTTTTTACAATCTTCAGCTGCTCCATCTGAGGCAGCCTTTATACAGAATTTGCTGTAACTTCTGGCTATGCTGCGCGTTGTAAACCATACTTATGGATGAGCAGCGAAAAAATAAAAAAGTAGCCTTTATTCTGGGAGCAGGTTTCTCTAAATGTGCAGATTTGCCGGTTCAGGCAGATTTAACGCCTTTATTAACATCGGAAGAGTTTAACAGCCCCTTAGATAAAGTTATCACACAAATTATAGTCGACTTTCTGGCGTATGCTTTTGGCTGGCAGAAAGACACAGAAATACCCTCGCTGGAAGATGTGTTTACCTCAATAGATATTTCTGCCAGAAATGGCACTAACCTCGGAAATGCCTATCAACCTGAAAAACTCAGGGCCCTGAGAAGAATACTTATCTACCGCACCTTTCAGATTCTGGACCAGCGCTTCAGCGTGTGCGACGACATTGTTACGCTACTGCGACATTACCAGGATTATGATTGCTCCTTTGTTTCCATGAACTGGGATATTGTATTGGAGAAACACCTGGCCGAGATAGACCCGAATACGACCGTTAATTATATTACGCCCTCTTACAACTGGCAACAAGGCATACGGGCAAGGCCTTCCGAGGGAATTAAAATCTGCAAAATGCATGGTTCCAGCAACTGGGCCTACTGTAAGAACTGCAAAACGCTCTTTTATCAATTAGACCAAAAGCTTTCCCTGCACAAAAAGGTTGGTCTGTTTCCGGAAGATTTTAAGCTTTTTGATGCCTGCTTCGACGAGGCTATTTTTGAAAGCTGCAGCTCACAGATAAATGAACAGGACGATAAATGCCTGGTCTGTAATAGCAGCCTTACTACTCATATTGCAACTTTCAGCTATCGCAAATCATTCCGTACGGCCGCTTATTCTGCCATCTGGCATGAAGCAGAAAACCAGCTGGCCGAAGCAGACAAATGGGTGTTTATTGGGTATTCGCTACCGGAAGCCGATTTTGAGCTAAAGCACCTGATAAAAAGTGCAGAGATCAGGCTTAAACATAAAGAGCCCCTTAAGCAGATAGATGTTGTCCTGTACCAGGACAAATTCGCTATACGTAAATTTAAGCGGTTTTTCGGGCCTGAGCAGGTCCGTATTTTTGAGAATGGCTTAACAGAATACGTACAGCAACTATAAAGCTGCTGTACGTACATAACCTGTTAATCTTTATTTCAACTTTTCAGGATTTCATACCTAAGCGCATCCCTTAGCGTATGCTATCATTGGTGCCAGTACCTGTACCGGTTCCGGTTGTATCAGTACTAACGGTACCGCTTGTACCGGTTGTTCCACTACCCGTGCTGGTAGTCCCCATATCGGAGCCTGTTGTAGTATTTTCTGTGCCCGTTCCGGCAGCGTTAGAATCATCTGTACTTTGGGTACAGCCGCCCAGGCCAACAGCCATTAAAAATAAGAGTATAAATATGTTCTTTTTCATCGCTTAAAAAATTTATATAAGCTTTAACTCATGAACCCATGCACTGGTTTCGTTTTGGTGATTTATATCAGGCAAGGACCTGTATATTATTAACTTTATACACATGTACCTTATTTTTAATATTTAGTAAATTTAACAGTCATATAATACCCGCAAAATAGCATTATAGATAAATTTTAATAGTTTTAGTCCTCATTACTATATACTAATCCGGGTAATTTATAATGAAGATTTTACTACAAAAGACCTTTTTTTTACAGCTTCTCCTCCTGTGCTTCGTCCAGGGAGTAAGTGCGCAGTCAGTATTTATCAATGAAATTCACTACGACAACACCAGTACAGATGTAGGTGAGGCCATTGAAGTTGCCGGCCCCGCAGGTACCGACCTGAGTGGTTGGAGCCTGGTATTATATAATGGCAGCAATGGTGCAGTTTACGACACAGACCTGCTTTCCGGTATCCTTACGGACCAGGTCAACGGGTTTGGTTTTAAAAAAGTGGAATATGCCTCGAATGGTATTCAGAACGGTTCGCCCGATGCCATTGCATTGGTAAATCCCGCTGGCGAAGTGGTTCAATTTTTAAGCTATGAAGGAAGCTTTTTAGCTGTGGGTGGCCCGGCAAACGGCCAGACCAGCACCGATATTGGTGTGGCACAAGATGGTTCAGGTGCAGCAGGCTTATCATTACAACTCAGTGGCACTGGCACTACCTATACAGATTTTACCTGGGCACCAGAAGTTGGCAACACCTTTGGCACTATTAACATTACACAATCTATTGGCAGTGGCGGCGGAGAAACAGATCCTGAGCCTGAACCCGAGCCAGAGCCAGACCCAACACCTGCTGATGCTACCACCGTGTTCATCAATGAAATTCATTACGACAATGCTGG
>JASLAE010000453.1 GCA_030147305.1 Cesiribacter sp. | reverse complement strand
ATGGTCTTGTGCTGCTATGTTTCTTTGTCATCTTTATGGTGTACACCCTGGAGATTGCCAAAAACCAGCCTTCATCCGGGGAAGATATAAAGCCGATGCCACTGGGTAAGGCCTGGATATTTGTGGTTTTAGGATTAGTAGGGCTTTATTTTGGTGGTAAATATTTTGTGCAGGGTGCTGTGGAAGTTGCTTCTGAACTGGGTATGAGTGAACGCTTGATCGGCCTTACGATTGTTGCCATTGGCACTTCTTTGCCCGAGCTGGCCACCTCTGTGGTTGCTGCCTATAAAAAGAATGCAGATATTGCAGTAGGCAATGTGGTAGGCAGCAATATTTTCAACATCTTTTTTATTCTGGGAGTCACTGCGCTCATCAAACCACTGCCGTTTAGTGATGCCAGTAATTTTGATGTTGGTGCTACCATTCTGGCAAGTCTGCTGCTCTTTTTAACCACCTTAACCTTCGGTAGAAAAAAGGTGGACAGGGTAGAGGGATTCATCTTTTTACTGGTATACGGAGCCTATATCTTTTTGATCCTTTGATGCCCTCTTCCTACAATCAGTAAAACTAAAAGTCAGACTGAATCCAGTTAGAATTTTCCTCTTTATACCTTACAATCCCCTGCTATAGACATCATTATGCATGCAGGCAGCTATAACATGTTATTTTAGGGTATTTAGTAGTCATGCAGTAAACATAAACAGTAGTGTGCAACTTAAATCTTCTGTTATAATACAATTCATTACATGGCTAAAACAATCGCTGAAGCTTGCTGAAATCAGTTGTAAAAATATATTTAACAGGGTATTAGAATAAATTTATGCTAAATATATAAATTTACTTAATGAGTAGCTTCTCTAGATTCAGTGCAATTTTCTTTGCTGTTGTGCTAACCAGTATTAGCATCAGTAAGCACTATTATGGAGAGCTGCTAAATATAAGATTACAGGGAGCAGCTGCCGGGCATCACCAATCAGAATTAACTGAAAAGATTTTAAATGATGCTTTCTGTATTTATCAAAAAGGTGAGCAGGTTCTAAGTTCGGTCACTAACCTTCCTGCGCCTCATTCCAAAATATTTTCAGATCTTTTCCTGTATGCATCTATTGCTGCTGAGCAACGGATGCAAAACATTGGTGCGCAATATATTTTCAAAGTCAAGAAAATAAATCCCGGCCTGAGCATAGGCGCCATCATTTTCCCCTTCCATTATTTCTGGTAAATCCATCTTTTTTGAATTGTCTTGAGCCCTCGCTCAAAAGCAAAGCTGAGCTTTACAAATTCAGCAGACACCAAATTGCTGTCTGATGCAGGCAGCTGGTGCTTATTTCAAAAAATATAATCATTTACAATCATGGATTTAGCAACTTCTTTAATAGGACTTGGTATGGTGGCGTTGATCATGCTGCCTATCTTATACTTTCATTATGCACAAAAAAATAAAAGGAAAAAATTCCTGAATGACTTCATCAGCCAGGCGGAACAACAGCAGCTTAAGGTTTCGCAACACGATGTGTGGAGTCAGTACAGTGCTATAGGGCTGGATGCAGCCGCTAATAAATTATTCTTCTACAGCAAACGGGGAGATCAGGAGCAAAAGTCACTGATTAACCTTGCTGAGGTAGAAAAGTGCAGGGTTAATATTAGCAGAATAGCCCAAAACGAAGATCAGGTCATAGACCGGCTGGAGCTGGTATTAACGATACGAAATGTAAGGTCATCCGAGAAAGTGATTGAATTTTTCAGCAAAGAAGAATTTATGACCCTGAACGGAGAGTTACAGCTCGTAGAAAAATGGAAAACCATCGTCAACAGTCAACTTGAAGGCAGACGCAGGCTTTCGGTAGCTGTATAAAAACAGAACCCTGAGAAGCTAAAGTTTCTCAGGGTTTTTTATGTGAATCCAGACTTAACCAACCCCAAAAATTGCTCATGACCCCACTGGTGCTTTTATCATTTCTGATCGGCTACTTTACCCTTTTAATTGGCATATCCTATTACACCTCAAGGGGGGCTTCGGATAATGCCAACTTCTTTATAGCTAACCGTAACTCTAAGTGGTACTTTGTTGCCTTTGGCATGATAGGCACAGCCTTATCGGGGGTAACCTTTATTTCTGTGCCGGGGGCAGTCAGCAACAGCAGTTTTGGGTATTTTCAGTTTGTGCTGGGCAATGCGGTTGGCTTTGTGCTCATTGCCAAAGTGCTGCTGCCGCTCTACTACCGCCTGAACCTTATCTCGATTTATACCTATCTGGAGCAGCGGCTGGGCTACTGGAGCTATAAATCCGGAGCCATGATCTTTCTGGTCTCCCGCATCATAGGTTCTTCCTTCAGGCTTTACCTGGTGGCAATAGTGCTGCAAAAGTTTATTTTCGACAGCTGGCAAATTCCTTTTGCAGTTACCGTGGCAGTTTGTCTGCTGCTTATCTGGCTCTATACGCACAGAGGAGGCTTAAAAACCATTGTTATCACCGATACCCTGCAAACCGTGTTTCTGCTTTCCTCTGTATTGCTTTCAATCTGGTTTATTTCCAGAAGTTTGGGGATGGACCTGTTGCAGACATTCGAAGCAATTAAGGAAAGCTCCTATGCTAAAATCTTTTTCTGGGAAGATTTTATGGAGAGCAAGAGCCATTTCCTGAAGCATTTTTTAGGGGGTATATTCGTCACTATTGCCATGACGGGTCTCGATCAGGATTTGATGCAAAAGAACCTTAGCTGCAAAAACATTGGTGAGGCCCAGAAGAACATGCTCACCTTTACCGTGGTTTTTGTGTTTATTAACCTGTTCTTTTTAAGTGTTGGCGCCCTGTTATACCAGTATGCGGCAGCCCGGGGGATTGATGTTACTGCTTTGAGAACACCAGATCACCTTTTCCCGGAGATTGCCCTGAACCACCTGAGCCTCCTGCCGGCCATCATTTTCATGCTGGGCTTAACGGCTGCTACCTTTGCTACCACAGATTCTGCCCTCACGGCGTTAACCACTTCATTTTGTGTTGATTTTCTTGCATTCGATAAAAAGAAAAATCAAAATGATAAAAAGCTGATCCACACGCGCCACCTGGTGCATGTGGGTTTTTCCATCATCATGCTGCTGGTGATTCTGGTGTTCCGCATCATTAACGACGATTCCGTGGTAAATGCTGT
>JASLAE010000436.1 GCA_030147305.1 Cesiribacter sp. | reverse complement strand
AGCACCCTTCTGCCGCATTTCCAGAAAAGCACGGGTGTGCTCTTCTATCTGCTGGCGACGCTGGGCCGTTTTAGGATTGCTATTTTGCTGAAGATAAATATCCTGTGCTGGACATTGGCGTACGGGGACACTTTGAGCATTGACTGAAAACACGCTGCATATGAACGTACAGCATAAGAGTAGATGTTTTAGCATAGAGTGGTGGGTTAAAGTTGGAAATTATTTTGTTGGAAAAATTAAGTTTGAATTGGGATGATCTTTTAGGGTTGTGCTTTCAGCAGCAGCGTTTTTGGTCTTTGACTACATTCCCGATGCGATAAAAGCTTTGGCCGGTACAGATATGCTGCTGTAGCATTAGCACAAGTATTGTGAAAAGAGAAGAAGGGGCCATTGGCTGAGATAGAGTTTGTCAAAATAAAGTGTAGGCGATCTTGCCCTGGGATAAAATATTGCAATTGCACATATAATCTTACACAGTTTTTTATTTGTTTACAAGAGACTTTATATTTTTCTCTTTCAGGGCTAAAGCCATGCAGACTTTCAAATTGCCATCAATTTTTTTTAGGTAAGTTCATATTGCTTATTAGAATAACCCTACTACAGGGCATCCAGCCAAGCTGACGCTCAGTTTTGAGCATATTATAGGGAAGGCGGCATCTTGTGAGATTTTTAGCACAGCACCATTTCAGTGAGCCGATAGCGGTGTTTTAACATTAAGATCTTGGCATACATTTCTGTGCGGATTCTTTGCCTTACGTAAATAAGTTGTTGAATCTTACAGTCCTGCTTACCTGTGTAATCAACTTTATAACATTCCGAAGGAGCATGGCTAAGCATGCCCGCTAATGCTTCAGGCAGCTTAGTTGTTAACGCCAGCCTGCAGCCGGTTTTGAGTGATGTTATTTGTAGACTGACAGAACTGCTTTGTGTAATACTTATGGTTTGGAAGCCAACAGGTATTTATGCCCTTTATTTATAGCGTAATGTAAATTTGATGGCAAAAGAGGCTTACCAAGCAGCTACTCTTTACTAAGGAGCTACCTGCATCCCATAACTTTCTGCCAATATTTTTTTTGCTCTGTCATGTTGGCAGTTTTTTTACTTAAAACGGGCATTGGCACAACCATTGTTTAATCCTTTGTACGAATGAAAACGAATGTTGAATTTTTATAACGCATCATAGATATCATGGGAAAAATTATTGGAATTGACTTGGGTACTACCAACTCCTGCGTTGCCGTAATGGAAGGTAATGAGCCGGTGGTAATCCCTAACAGCGAAGGCCGCCGTACTACGCCCTCTATTGTGGCTTTTCTTGAGAACGGTGAGCGCAAGGTAGGTGACCCTGCCAAGCGTCAGGCCATTACTAACCCCAAGCGCACCATTAGTTCAGTGAAGCGCTTCATGGGTAAAAAATATTCAGAGGTTTCGCAAGAGGCCAAGCGCGTTTCTTATGAAGTAGAGCAGGGCGCTAATGACGTTGTTCGCGTAAAGATCGGCGATCGCCAATATACTGCACAGGAGCTCTCTGCGATGATCCTTCAGAAGATGAAGTCTACTGCAGAAGATTACCTGGGCACTGAAATTAAGGAGGCCGTTATTACGGTACCGGCTTACTTTAACGATGCAGAGCGTCAGGCTACCAAAGAGGCAGGTCAGATTGCAGGACTTGATGTGAAAAGAATCATCAACGAGCCTACTGCTGCGGCCCTGGCTTATGGCATGGATAAGAAAAGCCAGGACCTGAAAATTGCAGTGTATGACCTTGGTGGTGGTACATTCGATATTTCTGTACTGGAGCTGGGCGACGGTGTTTTTGAAGTAAAATCTACCAATGGTGATGTGCACCTGGGTGGCGACGACTTTGATGCCAAGATCATCGACTGGCTTGCAGATGAGTTCAAGAACGACGAAGGCATTGACCTGCGCAGAGACCCAATGGCGTTGCAGCGCTTAAAAGAAGCTGCCGAGAAAGCCAAGATCGAGCTTTCATCTTCGCAGCAAACGGAAGTGAATCTACCCTACATTATGCCGGTAGATGGTATTCCTAAACACCTTGTACGTACCTTAAGCCGCGCCAAGTTCGAGCAGTTAACGGACGATCTGGTACAGCGCACCATGGGTCCTGTTCGCCAGGCGCTCAAAGATGCCAATATGTCGCCTTCTGACATTGACGAGGTGATCCTGGTAGGTGGTTCTACCCGTATTCCTAAAATTCAGGAAGAAGTTGAAAAATTCTTTGGTAAGAAGCCAAGTAAAGGTGTTAACCCGGACGAAGTAGTAGCCATTGGTGCTGCCATTCAGGGTGGTGTATTAACTGGTGAAGTAAAAGACGTACTGCTGCTGGACGTAACGCCGCTGTCCCTGGGTATTGAAACCATGGGTGGCGTAATGACCAAGCTGATTGAGTCTAACACAACCATCCCTACCAAGAAGTCTGAAGTGTTCTCTACCGCCAGTGATAACCAGCCAAGCGTAGAAATACACGTATTGCAGGGCGAGCGCCCAATGGCGAAAGATAACCGTACCATTGGCCGGTTCCACCTGGATGGTATTCCACCAGCTCCAAGAGGTATCCCTCAGATCGAAGTAACCTTCGATATTGACGCCAACGGTATTTTGCACGTTTCTGCCAAAGATAAAGGCACTAACAAAGAGCAGAAAATCCGGATTGAAGCCAGCAGCGGCCTGAGCGATCAGGACATTGAAAAAATGAAACGCGAAGCAGAAGCCAATGCTGAGTCTGACAAGCAGGCGAAGGAAAGGGTTGAAAAGCTGAACCAGGCTGATTCCCTGATCTTCCAGACTGAGAAACAGCTGAAGGAATATGGCGATAAGCTAAACGAAGGCAATCGCAGCAAGATCAGCAGCTCCCTAGAGAAGCTTAAAACTGCACATCAGCAGCAGGACATAGCCGCCATTGACAGTGCTATGGAAGAGCTGAACACAACCTGGCAGGCAGCTGCTCAGGAAATGTATGCAGCCGGCGGTGGCCAGTCAGGTACCGAAGGTGGCCCGCAGGGAGGTCCTCAGGGCGGTGCAGGCGCTCAGGGCAACACCGGTGGTGGCGCCAATGATGTAGCCGATGTAGAATATGAAGAAGTAGATGATAAGAAAAAATAGTCAGCTAACTTCTTAACACTGAGAGCCCGGGTTTGAAACCCGGGCTTTTTTTATGCCCGTTTTTTCTAAAGTAAGATTTGATAATGAATAAGGAAGAATAAATAACAAAGGACAGAAATACTACCCTTTGTTAAGCCTTTTTGTATAAACTTTATATTCGGCTGTTTTCGAAAAGCATTAAGAGTCAGGAAATTAGTTTTTCATAACATTAAATATACCATTAAATCTATACCGATCTTACAACAACTTGTAAATGGTATTTTATAAAGAAATGGAGTGTATGGATTAGTCTATCATTGCATCATGATTTATCAGTTTATTTACACTGGTCTATGAAGCACCCCCTTTCTCACTGGCTGCTGCTTGCGGCAATAGCCCTTCCGCTGGGGGCTGTTGGGCAACAATCTGCTGACAGCCTCCTGCAGGAATTGCAAAACCTGTCGGCTTATGAAGAAGCCAGTGCGCTGCAGGCACAGCTTAATGATAAGATGGGCGTAGGCAGCCACATTGGCTTGAGCAGCCGCGAGACTCCTGGTATTGTCACCGTTATCACTGCTCAGGAGATCAGAGATCTTGGCGCCAGAGATTTTATTGACGTGATGCGCCTGGTCCCGGGTTTCGATTTTGCGTCCGATGTTGATTTTGCCGTAGGCCCTACCATTCGGGGCAACTGGGCCATGGAAGGAAAAATGCTGCTGATCATCGACGGCGTAAAATATAACGACCTGCTCTTTCAGACTTTGTTCTTTGGTAATCACATTGCCGTAGACCAGCTGGAGCGGGTTGAAATTATTCGTGGCCCCGGTTCTGCCATTTATGGCGGTACTGCCGAGTATGGGGTGATCAACATTACTACAAAAGGGGCTGCCGGCCTCAATGGCATTTCTGCTACCACAAGTTATGGTGCATACAGCAATGACATGGCGCGCCAGAATATAGGCTTGTCTGTTGGCAAACACATTGGCAATGTAATGCTGGACTTTACGGCGCATACCGGCCGTGCCAACCGCAGCAACAGCACTTACACACCCATGTACGACGATTTTGCCGGTACCATTGATCTTACGCAGGGCAGGGGCAATATAAAACCTGCCTTTATCAGCGCCGGGCTGAGCTGGCAGGGATTGAAAGCAAGAGTACTGTTTGATGATTACAACTGGTCCAGCTATTATTTCGATATTCAGAACAAGCTGGTGACCGGCACCCTCCAGTATGATAAAAAGATTGGAAAAAGATTAACGCTAACTCCACAGCTGAGCTATACCAACCAGCTGCCCTGGCATTATAAAAAGTCCTTATATGTAGAAGAGGGATATGGGTATGACTACAAGGTTAGGGCTGAGCGAACCACTGCCACCCTTACGGCTGGTTACAGAGCCAGTCGCCGCCTGTACCTGACTGCCGGAGCCGAATGGTATCAGGAGCGGGCCACAGATCTGCTGAAGGTTGAGAATTTTGGCGATGTGGATCAGGTGGCTTATCAAAACTTTGCAGCTTTTGGAGAAGCTTTGCTTAAGCACCGGCTTGCTACGGTCACTGCCGGCCTTCGGATCGATCATCACAGTGCTTACGGTTCTGCCATGGCACCTCGCTTTGCGATAACCAAACATGTAAACCGCTGGCATTTTAAAGGTCTGGCCAGTGGCGCCTACCGGGCACCGGGTATCGAAAACATTAATCTTAGTGATGGCATAAAGCCTGAACGCACTTCCACATTTGAGCTGGAAACGGGTTATCAGTTTACAAAAGATATGCTGCTGGCCGTTAACCTGTTTACACTTAAGACCAAAGATGTAATCGTATATTACTATAGCGGGGATGAAGAAGGATACGAGAACTTTGCGCAGATTGGCAGTAGGGGCATAGAACTGGTCTACCAGCTTCGCCGGCCGGTCTGGTTTGCAAACCTAACCTATTCTTTTAGCAGGGCATCTGAAAATAATGCAGTAGAAGCCTATAAAGTAGAAGGGCAAGACCACCTGAATGTTGGTATTGCGGCACACAAAGCCACCTTGCATGGCGGGTACAATATCACAAGACAGCTGAGCCTGAATCCTTCCATGGTCTTGATTGGAGAACGTTTTGGCTACCAGGCTTTCAATGCGGAAGACGTGCCACAATTGGAACGATTTGCACCCATATTGCTGGCTAACCTGCACCTTCAATACAAAAACCTGCTTCCGGGTTTAAGTCTCAGCGTGGGCGTTCATAACCTGCTGGATGAAGAAAATAATTTTCTTCAGGCTTACAATGGAGAAGAAGCCCCTGTTCCCGGTCCGGGCAGAGAGTTTACAGCCAAGGCTTCCTACGATCTAAAATTTAAGAAATAATGCAGGCAGTCATGAAAAAACAATTCATCATCGCAATTGCACTCTGCCTGCTTCCTTTAGGTTCGCTGCTGGCGCAGGGGGTAAATTACAAAGCCCAGAGTGTGTTCCTGTTCAACTTTGCCCGCTACACCGAATGGCCGGCCAACGCACCCGATAATGAAGTGATACGCTTTGGTATTCTGGGAAAGACCAATGTTTTCGAGGAACTGGACGAGGTGCTGAAGTTAAAAACCATCAATGGCAAAAAATGCCAGGTAGAAAAGATCACCAATCCGGCAGCCGTGGGCTTCTACCACATCATTTTTGTGGCAGATAACGAAAGCGCTAAGCTTGGGGATCTGTTAAAAGCCCTGGGTGACAAGCCAACCCTGGTGGTTACAGAGCGTGATAACCTGGTGAAGAAAGGAGCGGCCATCAGCTTCCTGATCACCGATGAAAAGAAACTGCAGTTTCAGCTGAATAGCGAGGTACTCACAAAAATAAAAATACAAATGGCAAGCTCGTTAAGAAGCCTTGCTCAGGTTGTGCAATAGTGATAATAGTTTGGTTTGGTTTAAAAAACCAGTCTCTTTAAGGGGCTGGTTTTTTTGTGCCTTCTTCGGCAAGACCGTTGCCCGATTGTTTGGATAAAAAGGGCTTATGCCGGTACCTTTGAGAAAAACAGGATCCATGGCTACCACACTTATTCTCAACGCACAGCTGATTAACCGGGGTTCCATCGGCGAAGCAGATGTGCTGATCAAAGATGGACGCATTGCACACATTGCAAAAGACCTGCAGCACCAGGCAGCAGATAAGATTATAGATGCCCGGGGCAAATACCTGCTGCCAGGCGTTATCGATGATCAGGTGCATTTTCGGGAGCCGGGCCTGACCCACAAAGGTACTATTGCTACGGAGAGCCGTGCCGCTGTAGCGGGGGGTATTACCTCTTTTATGGAAATGCCCAACACCAATCCGCAGACACTTACACAGGCCCTGCTGGAAGAAAAGTATCAGCTGGCTGCTCAAAGCTCTCTGGCCAACTATTCCTTTTTCATGGGCGCCTCTAACGATAACCTGGAAGAAGTGCTGAAAACAGATGGGGAGCGGGTTTGTGGCATCAAGATCTTTATGGGATCCTCTACCGGCAATATGCTGGTAGACAAGGAATCAACCCTGGAGGGACTTTTTAGCCGGGTAGCGCTACTCATGGCCACCCATTGTGAAGATGAAGCCACTATTCAGCATAACACAGCAATATACCGGCAGCAGTATGGTGAAGAAGTGCCGATGCATTGCCATCCACAAATACGCAGTGCAGCGGCTTGTTATAAAAGCAGCAGCATGGCCGTAGCCCTGGCCCGCAAACATGGCGCCCAGCTGCATGTGTTGCACATCAGCACGGCCCAAGAGCTTTCACTTTTCGACAATACCATGCCGCTGGCAGAAAAGAAGATAACGGCAGAGGCTTGTATACACCACCTCTGGTTCTCCGAAGAAGATTATAAAACCAGGGGTAGTCTGATAAAATGGAACCCGGCCGTAAAAACAGCCAATGACCGGGCGGCCCTCCGAAAAGCCCTGGCAGCAGGCGTGCTGGATATTCTGGCAACTGACCATGCCCCACATACGCTGGAGGAAAAAGCAGGTACTTATTTTAAGGCTCCCAGTGGAGGACCACTGGTGCAACACAGCCTGGTTGCTGCACTGGAGCTGGCAAACCAGGGCGTGCTTACCCTGCCGCAGGTGGTAGAGAAAATGTGTCATAACCCCGCCATACTTTTCCGGATCCGGGAGCGTGGTTTTATAGAAGAAGGCTATTGGGCCGACCTGGTGCTGGTAGATCCTGCCAGTCCCTGGACAGTAAACAAGGAGAATATTTTGTATAAATGTGGCTGGTCGCCGCTGGAAGGGCAGCAGTTTCAGCATGCGGTTACCCACACCTGGGTATCTGGTGCGCTGGTGTGGGAAGAGGGGCAGCTGCGGGAGCACCCTGCTACACAATCCCAGGGAGCCCAGCGCGGGGGTGCCCAGCGCCTGCTCTTCGACCGAAAATAAAAACTTTTGTGGCGGATCTCACTTGCAGAATACTATCCGCTGTATTACATTTGCAATCCAATATAAATGGTGATTGTAGCTCAGTTGGTTAGAGCGCCTGATTGTGGTTCAGGAGGTCGCCGGTTCGAGCCCGGTCTTTCACCCATATTTTTCCCCTGCTGGTTTCAGTAGGGGTTTTTTGTTTTTAGCATCCTGGGTCCAAAAATTTTTCTGTAAATTACTTCTTGGTTCTGGTGAGGAACGGTAGAGCAAGCGCGCATAAAGAAAAAAGAACTATTTGCATGAGGCAGGACGTTTTTATGGAATTGCCCATTCGGGATCGGGTAAAGGTTTTGTATGAGAAGGGTACTTTTGTAGTAGCCATACGGTACTATGGCTATAAGATTAACCTTTACCTTATGCAGAATTATTATGTGGAGGTATTCTATAACCACAAGCGGGATTGTATTGAAAAGATTGAGCTCTTTAATCCACGTCACAAGCGCCTGAAATTCTATACCGATCAGATAAGTCTCCCCAGCGGCCTGGTGTAAGTAAACAACCGGGGCGGCCCATAGATTTTATTGAATTACTTTTAGAGTCCTGGCATCTCCATAAATAGGCGCCCCTGCATGTTGCTTCATGTATTTATCAGTGCATGGGTGATCCATGGGTAAGGAT
Organism: Cesiribacter sp.; assembly: GCA_030147305.1. Classification (GTDB taxonomy): domain Bacteria; phylum Bacteroidota; class Bacteroidia; order Cytophagales; family Cyclobacteriaceae; genus Cesiribacter. Next base: position 414 of record JASLAE010000436.1, on the reverse strand, counting down.
CACGCATTCAGCCATTCAGCATAATGCTCAATCGCACAGCAGCATTTCCCATTCGGTGCTGGAGTAAGTGCTTTGGAAAATGATTTCACCCAGTTCGTTCAGGTAGGTGACTTCATAACTTTTTTCTTCATCGTTTTCCCGCTCCAGGTAGAAAAGTGGGGTTTCCAGGGTTCCCAGGTTCTCGATGTGGTCATAGTAGGGTGTAGCTATGATGCCAGACAGGGAGCTGGCAATGCCATAACCGCCCAGCGTCTCAATAAGTACGATGCCGCCTTTGGCATGGCTTACCTCCCGCAACCACTTAAGGTCCAGCATGTTGCTGTGCAGGGGCTGGCCGCTATGTATCTCCAGCATCTGCCACTCATTGTTTTCCTGCACCAGGGCTATTGAGTCGGTCCAATAGCGAATACTGCT
>JASLAE010000400.1 GCA_030147305.1 Cesiribacter sp. | reverse complement strand
CGCCTGCACATCCTGGGTAAAATGAAGGAAACCCTGGCCGAGCCACGTCCGGAGTTCAAACCTCATGCGCCACGCTTTGTGGTGCTTACCATACCAAAAGACATGATTGGTGCGGTAATCGGACCAGGTGGCAAGGTAATTCAGGAAATTCAGCGCGAAACCGGTGCTACCATCATCATCGAGGAAAAAGACGAGATGGGTGTGGTAAGCATCTTTGGTGCCGACGGAGGCGCAGTTGAATCGGCGCGCCTGCGCGTAAGCAATATTGCAGCTGTGCCGGAAGTAGGCTCTGTATATGAAGGCAAGGTAAAATCCATTATGCCGTTCGGTGCCTTTGTAGAATTTATGCCTGGCAAAGACGGTCTTCTGCACATCTCTGAAATCAAATGGGAACGTCTTGAAAATATGGAAGGCGTTTTAGAACAAGGCGAAGACATTACGGTTAAGCTTATCGAAATTGACCGTAAAACAGGTAAATATCGGCTATCCAGAAAAGTATTGCTTCCCAAACCAGAGCGGATGGAAGGCGGTAACGACAATGGTGGCGAGCGCAGATCTGACCGCGGCGAAGGCAGACCCGAGCGTGGCGAAGGCCGTTCGGATCGTAACAACCGCCGGTAGTTGAAAAAAAAACTAGTAGCAAATAAATCAGGGGCCGGAACTTTAGCTTTGGCCCCTGCTGTTACGAAAACAGTGCACCAGGACGAGGATAAAAAAAATTAGCTTATAAACCAGACTTTACTGAATGAGACAGCTTAAGATCAGCAAACAGATTACCAACCGCGAAAGCCAGTCGCTGGATAAATATCTGCAGGAGATCGGGAAGGTAGACTTGCTGACACCCGATGAGGAAGTGGAGTTAGCGAAACGCATTCGCTCAGGCGACCAAATGGCCCTGGAGAAATTAACCAAAGCCAACCTGCGTTTCGTGGTATCTGTAGCCAAGCAGTATCAAAACCAGGGGCTATCACTGGGAGATTTAATTAACGAAGGTAATCTGGGTTTGATCAAAGCCGCCCAGCGTTTCGACGAAACACGTGGCTTTAAGTTCATCTCGTATGCAGTATGGTGGATTCGTCAGTCCATTCTGCAGGCTTTGGCAGAGCAGTCACGCATTGTGCGTCTTCCGCTTAACCGTGTGGGCTCTCTAAACAAAATCTCAAAAACTTTTTCTGAACTGGAGCAAAAGTTCGAGCGTGAGCCATCTCCCGAAGAACTTGCCGAAAGCCTGGAAGTTTCTACCAACGAGGTAGTAGACACCATGCGTATCTCTGGCCGCCATGTTTCTATGGATGCACCGTTTGTTCAGGGCGAAGAAAACAGCCTGTTAGACGTTCTGGAGAACGATACTGAAGAAACACCTGATGCTGAACTGATGAACGACTCTCTGCGCCGCGAGGTGCAGCGTGCACTATCTACCTTAACCCAGCGCGAAGCTGATGTAATTGCGCTGTATTTTGGCCTTAATGGCGAACACAGCATGACGCTTGAAGAGATCGGAGAAAAATTTAACCTAACCCGCGAGCGGGTACGCCAGATTAAGGAAAAAGCAATCAGACGCCTGCGCCACACAAGCCGCAGCAAAGCGTTGAAACCTTATTTGGGCTAATCGAAAAAAGCAAAAAATTGTAAAAAGGTCTCCCACGAGACCTTTTTTTATTGAATAAGCTATAATTTTGTGCCACATCGGGAGTTAAAGCCTTAGAACAAGTCATGACACAGGAACACGTAAAAGTTTTAATATTGGGCTCTGGCCCTGCTGGCTATACTGCAGCCATTTATGCTGCCCGTGCAGGTATAAAACCCGTTATGTATATGGGCGACACCCCCGGAGGCCAGCTTACCATCACAAATGATGTGGAGAACTTTCCCGGCTATCCTCAAGGGGTGAATGGTCCGCAAATGATGATTGATTTGCAGCAGCAGGCGGAGCGATTTGGTACCGACGTACGGACCGGACTTGCAACACAGGTTGATTTTAGCAGCTATCCGCACAAGGTTATCATTGACGATAAACACGAGCTTGTGGCTGAGGCAGTGATCATTTGTACCGGTGCTTCTGCCAAATGGCTTGGACTGCCCAGCGAACAGCGGTTGAATGGTCGCGGCGTGTCGGCCTGTGCAGTGTGTGACGGTTTCTTTTTCCGTGGGCAGGACGTAGTGATTGTTGGAGGTGGTGACACTGCTGCCGAAGAAGCAACCTACCTGAGTAAACTATGCAATAAAGTTTATTTGCTGGTTCGCAGGGACGAGATGCGGGCCTCTACCATTATGGTGCAACGCGTAAAAAGCACGAAGAATATCGAAATCCTGTGGAATACCGAAACTGTTGATATTCTGGGCGACGATGAAGTGACTGCCGTGCGGGTGTATAACAACCAGACCAAGCAGGAGTATGATATTCCGGTACAGGGATTTTTTGTTGCGATTGGACACAAACCAAATACCGAGATTTTTAAGGATTATTTGCAGCTGAATGAAAGTGGTTATATCCTCACCATTCCAGGCACTACCAAAACCAATGTGGAAGGCGTTTTTGCAGCAGGAGATGCGCAGGACTTTACCTATCGCCAGGCTGTAACAGCAGCAGGTACCGGTTGTATGGCTGCGCTGGATGCAGAGCGGTTTTTGGTGAGTAAAGAAACAGTAACAGCAGAGTGAATAGAGTAGGGTTAATTATCTTGTTGATGTTCATCAGCCTGTGGGGGTGGCATGAGGCCGGAGCGCAAAAGCGCAAAAAGGGTGCGTTGAGGGACATTTTCAGGGTACGTGAACCAGAGATGACAATTGCAAAGCCTGATACCATTGCTTTTGACATGGACGAGGAAGATAGTACAGCTTTTGTACCTTCTCCCAAACAAGCCACCACCCAAAAGCAGGCCCCTGCGTTTCAGCCAAAGGATCTGAAAAAAGAATTGCCCATCATGGCAGAAGATACCACCTATGTAGAGGCAGATACTGCCAGCATTGTGGAGATATCTGAGCAGTTACTGATCAATAAGGATTGGTTTACACTTCATGAATATTATGCAGTATGGGACAGCCGAAACATCAATCCTTATAATATAGATGTTAGGAAATTCCGGGACACAATAGCCCTGGTATTATATGAACCACCGGGAGAGAACTGGTCGCCACCACTGGACAATATGTTTGTTACCTCTCAGTTTGGATTTCGCTCACCCCGCTGGCATTATGGAACAGACATAAAACTAAACATAGGAGACTCGGTCAGGTCAGTCTTTGATGGTATTGTACGCATTCGCAAAAGCGATCCGAGCGGCTATGGTCTTTATGTTGTTGTACGCCACAAGAATGGGTTAGAAACCTTGTATGGTCACCTGAGCAAGCAGATTGTTGAGGTGGGCGATGAGATTAAGGCGGGTCATGTGGTTGGGCTTGGTGGCAATACCGGTCGCAGTTCCGGGCCGCATCTTCATTTCGAAACGCGTTATATGGGCACTGCGCTTAATCCGTCAGATGTCTATGATTTTACACAGAATTCACTGATAAGCGAAAGGCTCACCATCACGCCGGCAAATTTCTCTTATCTAAAAGATACAAAAAAGGTAGTCTACCACAGAGTACGTTCCGGTGATACCCTGTCCGGCATTTCCAGACGATATGGAATTTCTGTGACTGCCCTCAGGAAAATGAACCGGTTGGGCAGAAGTTCTATGATAAGGGTTGGGCAGCGCCTGCGCGTCCGTTAATTATATGCTTAAATTAGATATTCTTGTTATATCCGCCCACCCCGACGATGCAGAGCTTTGTTGCAGTGGAACTGTAGCAGCAAGTATAGCTGCCGGTAAAAAAGTTGGGTTTGTAGACTTAACCCGTGGTGAACTGGGCACCCGTGGAACGCCGGAACTTCGTTTACAGGAAGCGGCTGCAGCCGCCAAAATACTTGGCCTGCAGGTAAGAGATAACCTGGGCATGGCCGACGGTTTTTTTCAGGTTGACCGGGAACATCTGCTGCAGGTAGTCCAGAAGATACGGCAATACCAGCCAGACATTGTGTTAGCCAACGCCATCAAGGACCGGCATCCCGATCATGCCCGTGCGGCAGCTTTGGTTAAAGAAGCCATGTTTTTGGCCGGTCTTAGAAAAATTGAAACATCATGGGAGGGGAGTGCGCAGCAGGAATGGCGGCCCCGACAGCTGTTTCACTTTATCCAAAGTAATTACATTCAGCCAGATGTAGTGGTGGATATTACTGAATTCTGGCACATCAAACAAGCTGCGATCAAAGCTTTTGCATCCCAGTTTTATACCCCTGAAAGGCTAAGCAACGAGCCGGAAACCTATATTTCCTCCAGCAACTTTATGCAGTTTATAGAATCAAGAGCAAGGGAATTTGGCCAGTCAATCCATACTACTTATGGAGAAGGGTTTACGGTTACCCGCCAGATGGGTGTTAAAAGCCTGGAGCACCTGCTTTAATGCCAATACCACTGCCCGAAAGCAGTGGTTTTTCATTCAACAGTGCAATGTTGTGCAATAGGGGTATGCTAATCTTTGCAGCGTTTTGCTCACTTAAACCAATAGATTAAGGTGCCAGGCGAGTGCGTGTCCAGCTACCCTTGGCTGTTTGCTCATAAACAATACGGTCATGCAGCCGGCTGGCCCGGCCCTGCCAGAATTCAATGCGGTTAGGTTTTACCAGGTAACCACCCCAGTGTTCGGGCCTTGTTACTTCTTTTCCAGCAAAGCGCTCTTCAATATCACGCTTACGGATCTCCAGCAATCCTCTGTTGGCAATGACCTGGCTTTGTGGGGAAGCCCAGGCGCCAATCTGGCTGCCTCTGGGGCGACTGTTGAAGTACTGGTCGCTGGTTGGCTCTGCAACCTTCTCTACTTCACCCTCTATGCGTATCTGTCGTTCCAGCTCAGGCCAGTAAAAAGTCAGGGCAGCATAAGGATTTTGCTCCAGCTCTTTGCCTTTGCGGCTCTGGTAATTAGTGAAAAATGTAAAGCCTTCTTCAGTTACATCTTTGATGAGTACAATGCGCGCGTCCGGGCGTCCTTCGGGACTGATGGTGCTGAGCGTCATGGCATTGGGCTCCATCACCTGTGCCTCCTGTGCCTCTTTAAACCATTTCTGAAACTGCTCAGTTGGACGCTCAAGCGTGTCGGAAACATCTAATGAAGCTTTGCTATAGTCTTTGCGAAGTTCTGCGTAATTGGTGCTCATAAGTTAATTTAGAAAAATGTTCTCAGGCTTAGGTAAAGGTTACGGCCAGGGGCACTGATACCGCTGGAATAGGTGCGATAATGGGTATTTAAGATATTTTCCAAGCCGCTGCTGATTTCGAGTGCCGTCAGGGGTTTCCAGCTTGCTTTCAGGTCCAGTACAACCCATGACAGGCTTCCTTCCGGGGCATAAATATTGCCTTTTTCCTGTTCTCCTGCTGGCAGCTCCTGCCAGCTAATTTTCCCGTTGTAGCGCAATTGTAATAGAGAAGACCATTTTTCTCTTTGATATGTTAAGCTGGTTTGCCCAAAAATAGGAGGGATGTGGCGTAATCGTTCCCCGGTATCCCGATCTTCTCCCCAGGTGTAAGTAAGGGTGGAGCTGAGTAACCAATGGGTAGCCGGTAGCAGGCGCACATTTACACTGCCACCTGCCACAAGGCCACTGCCTGTGTTCACCATTGCAACTACTTTTTTCAGCTCGCCCTGGTACATGATTGAATCTTGCTCATTGAATTGGTAATTACTTCTAACAATTGCATTATCCAGCAATGAAGTAAACCCTGTGACCATCATCCTAAAAACTTTGCTTTCATAACCGAAAGAGCTCTCCAGGTTATAACTGTATTCTGGCCTGAGGTTTGGGTTCGGTACAGTGACAGCACCAGGCGCAGGATCAAATATTTTTGTGAGGTCGTCTACATTAGGGGCTCGAAAGCCGGAAGAAACCAGGAAATCAAAACGAAGCCTATCCTTTGCATAGGCTATGCCGATGTTGCCATTAAGCGCACCTGTTTTCAATTGAATTTCCTGGAAGGGGAAGGGATAGTACGCATCGGAAAACCGGCTCAGTAAGCTGTACCAGGTATAGCGGGCCCCAACATTCAATACAATGGCCGTACTTAGCGGGTACTGCAGGCTGGTATATGCAGAGACAGATTGTGACTGATTTCCCTGATCTCCGTAACGAGGGGCTATGGGTTCACTACTACCAGTGAGGATGTTTGCTTCATTTGCCTCTGATGTAACCCAGTTAAAAGCACCTTCAAGCCCATAAAAAAGGCGCTTTTGGGTGTTAAATGATAGATCGAAGTCTGCGTTAAAAGTAAAGACATCTACAACCTCATATTGGTTTTCCCGGGAATCTCTGTTAACCCTTCTGCTATGGCGGCTTTCTTTGTATTGCTGATAAGCGGCAGTTAAACGAGCCTGTTCAAATAATCTTCGCTTCTGGTATAGATTGGTTTGCAGGCTATGGAGCATCCAGGTCTGAGGACCATAGTTCCATTCTGCAAAACGAAGATCACCACTGCGTCCTGCATTTTCACTGCGTTGGGTAAGGCGGTCGTAGCGTGGTATATCAGAGGAGGTGCTATAATGAAAGCTATACAGGTAGTCTGTCTGATCGGATGGAGTAAAGCGAACTTTTTGCAGTAAATTAAACTGGTGGTACCCGCTGCCAAGCTGTAGCTCAGGCTCTGGATTTATCATTACCACATCTTCTCCATTTTCGCGAACTACATATTCCGGTCGTAAAAAATAAGCCGGAAATTTTTGGAGACCGCGTTTACCCGCGCGAAGGTCGCCATAGTCAGAAAAACTTAGGCTGGTAAGCGTTGCAATTTTCTTCCCGCCCAGGGATACATCGGCATGTGCAGTCTTTTCCCTGTTAACGGTGGCATAGCGGGCCATGGCACTGCCCTCCACCCTCAGGCCCTGCTTAACATTTAACAGTGGATTTTTTGTATGGAAGTCCATCACGCCACCAAGAGCATCGCTACCGTAAATAACACTTCCTGGTCCAAAAATAACTTCGGCGCCTTCCAGGATATTGGCATCCAGATTGATAACATTTTGCAGGTTACCGCTACGGTAAATGGCATTGTTCATTCTTACCCCATCTACCACAAGCAGTATGGAATTAGCCGCAAAACCGCGTAGCATGGGACTGCCACCACCCTGTTGACTTTTTTGTACAAACACTTCGCCGGATTGTTCCAGCATGTCAGCCGTTGTTTGCGGATTTTTCAGGGCAATATCCCGGGCGGTGATGGCCACAATATCATTAGGAATCTCTTCCTGCTTTTGCTCCCAGCGATTGGCAGATACCACCACCTCCTGAATCTGCACTACATTTTCAGTGAGTACAATAATTCTATCAAGGGCCTGAATTTCCTGCTGGTTGAGCCTGCGCTCCAGGTAAGAAGAGTGACGAAATATAAGAGTGGTATTTTCTGCAAAAGCGCTCAAGTCTGCTTTGCCGAAAGCATCGGTGAGGATGCCCTTGCTTTTAGCTTCATTCAGGATGGTCACGCCGGGGATTGGCTGCTGAGTATCCTGATCAATTACCTCTACTACCTGGGCTGTAGAAGAAAAACCATAACTAAAGAAGAGCAACATCAGCAAAAGCCGATATAATGAAGATCGCATAGAACAAAAATACAGATCACTAACGTTAAGCTAAAACTGTTTGTATATTTTAGTCCTCTTATGCCCCTGATTTCTACAAGTTCGTATAAAGCCCCTTTCTATCTTTTCAACCGGCACCTCGAAACCATAGTACCCAGTACGATGCGAAAGGTGATGTTGCCCCCTTATAAGCGAGAACGCCTGCACACCCCGGATGATGATTTTCTGGACCTGGACTGGCTTCAGCACGGGGCGTCCGATCTGGTAATCATCTCACATGGGTTGGAGGGAAGCGCCGACAGACCTTATGTTAAAGGCATGGCCAAGGTATTTTCTGAGCGGGGCTGGGATGTGCTGGCCTGGAACTGCCGCAGCTGTAGTGGAGAGATGAACAAGGCACATCGCATGTATCACCATGGCACTACGGACGATATGGAGACAGTAATCGATCATGTACGTTCCAAATTTCAATATAAACGGCTGGCTCTGGTAGGTTTTAGCATGGGGGGGAGCTTAACCCTGAAGTACCTTGGAGAGAAGGGTACTCATGTGCCGGAGGAAATTTTTCGGGCAGCAGTTTTTTCTGTACCCTGTGACCTGGGGGGCAGTTCCAGGGCTTTATCCTCCTGGGGTAACACCATTTACAGAAAGCGCTTTATGAAAAAGCTTTACAGGAAACTGGAGACGAAGCTGGCGCTACAACCCGACCTGCCCATAGATTTAAGTCGCTTCGACAGC
>JASLAE010000381.1 GCA_030147305.1 Cesiribacter sp. | reverse complement strand
TTGTTGAAGTGAATCGCCCCGAAACGGAAGGCGCCTGGAAACAATTTTCATCGGCCCGCCGCATTGCCTGGAAAACGGGTACTTCCTATGGCTTTCGAGATGGCTGGGCAATCGGTGTAACGCCCGAATTCACGGTAGGGGTTTGGGTGGGCAATGCTGACGGAGAAGGAAGGCCGGGCCTAACAGGTATAGAAGCAGCTGCTCCGCTCATGTTTGATGTATTTTCTGCCCTTCCGCCAACAGCCTGGTTTACCGAACCCGCCAGCGAGCTCCAGCCCGTACAGATCTGCAGGCAAAGTGGCCGTAAGGCTTCTGCCATTTGCCCGGAAAAGCTTGACGTTGGTGCGCCTGCTGCCAGTATAAAATCAGCACCTTGTACTTACCATCAGCTGGTGCACCTGGACTACAGCGGCCAATACCAGGTAAGCAGTGCATGCGAAACTATAGATCGGATGCAGCATCAGCCATGGTTTGTATTACCCCCGGTGATGGAATGGTTCTACAAAAATAAAAATGCCCGGTATGCTTTACTTCCTCCGGTGAAAGAGGGATGTGAAGAACATCAGCAGCGGAGCATGCAACTGATCTATCCTGCCAAAGCTTCTAAATTAGTAGTGCCGCGTGAATTAAATGGTGCTGCCGGCCGCACCGTTTTCGAAATAGCACACCGCCAGCCTGACATGACCTTATACTGGCATCTGGATGAGCAGTATCTCGGCACTACCACCCGGCTACACCAAATGCCCTTGAACCCTGGGGAAGGCAAGCACCTGCTGCTGGTCACCGATGCCCGGGGAGAAAGCCTGGAACACCCCTTTGAAGTATTATCTGAAGTACAATAATTTTATACTGTCCATAAAAAAACAGCCATTTATAAATGGCTGTTTTGCAAGGAAGTACGACAAAATGATGATTTAATACTTTAATAATAACTATTTTACTTCTTCCCGTTTCCTTCCATATAATCAAGCGTGAGGCCGGTCAGTGTTTTAACGCCCAAGCTTAACCCACTATCGTCAATTACAAAATCTGGTGTATGGTGGGGCGCAACATCAGCGGGCTTTTTCCCTTTTTCCATTCCACCCACAAAAATATACAACCCGGGAATCTTTTCCTGAAAGAAGGCAAAATCCTCTGCGCCCAGCACAGCATCTGTTAACACCACATTTTCTGCGCCAGCAATATGCTTTAAGGTAGGCAGCATGTTAGCAGTAAGGGCTGGATCGTTATAGGTTACTGGTGTCTGTGGATCAAAAGTGACTTCTGCAGTAGCCCCTGCGCTCTCAGCTATTTTGGTAGCAGTACGTTTGATGCGCTCAAAGATATCTTCTCGCATTTTGGCATCCAACGTACGTACCGTTCCTTCTAACTTCACTTCTTCAGGAATGATGTTGTTGCGCACGCCACCATGTATCTGACCTACGGTTACTACGGCTGCTTCTTTGGTGAGCTCTGTCTGGCGGCTTATGATCGTTTGCAGCCCATTAATGATTTGTGCTGAAACAACAATCGGATCGATCCCATTCCAGGGATAAGCACCATGGGTTTGACTTCCCTTCACCGTTATGCGGAATATATCTGCAGCGGCCATTGTTCCCTCTGGTTTGTATTTTAGGGTACCAACCGGGGTCTGGGAATTAATGTGCAAACCAAAGATTACCTCCGGCTTGGGTGCTTTTTCCAATACACCTTCCTTTACCATCAGTTCAGCTCCACCCTCCTCACCTGCCGGAGAACCTTCTTCTGCCGGTTGAAAGATAAATTTTACTGTGCCTTTCAGCTCTGACTGCATTCCTTTCAGAACTTCAGCAGCTCCAAGCAACATGGCTATATGCGTATCATGCCCGCAGGCGTGCATCACACTTACCTGCTGTCCATTGTATTCACCTACTTCTTTAGAAGCAAAGGGTAAGTTAGCACGCTCACTCACTGGCAAACCATCAATATCGGCTCGCAGGGCAACTACGGGGCCTGGTTTCCCTCCTTTCAGAATGCCTATAACACCGGTTTTTGCCACACCGGTTTCTACTTCTATGCCCAATGCTTTCAGCTGCTCTGCTATTTTAGCTGCAGTCTTTACCTCCCGGTTGCTCAGCTCGGGATATTGATGATAGTAGCGGCGGTTCTCTATTACTTTAGGACTGATTTTATCGGCCATCTGGTTGGCCTTTGCAATTAACTTGCTGTGCTGTCCCATAGCTTGTGAAGCCAAAAGGCACAACCCAATACCTATTGGTAAAGTATTTTTCAGGAATGTTGACATAATTAACTTACAAAACTGAGAATGATAAGACCGGAATTTACAAAATATTCAGTCTTATCAGCGTCTGATGGAGAAGATCTGTTAATTGTAGCTGCAAAATAATACAGGACACAAAACAAATGTTCCAGTAACTTTCAGGTAACATTATTTATTCATGTTTTCAGGAAACCATTCAAATTTTCAAGCATATGCTGAATTGTCAGCCTCAATCGACTCGGTATAACATATGGAGTTAGCTATCCCACCTCTCATACCTGAATAATGAATTGACCCCTTTCCCATCAGATATGCTGCAAAAACCCATTGAAATAGAATTTAACGCTATTTTAATTCTGCTTTAATCGTGTTTTAAGAACTGGATTAAATCTTTGTATCGTACAGCTGAGCATAGAACAGCATTTCAACGAAGCTTTCTCCTTTACACTTAATCAATAGAAACATGACTGCAGAAACAAAGATCAAATCGGTAGCCGCCGGATTCACAGGGATACTCTTTGTTAGCCTTTTGGGCACTGGTATTCTTTACCGGGATAATTCACTGCTTAGCGAAAATATAAATGCTGAGAAAGCAAGAACGGAACGCCTGGAAGGTGAGCGTAATGCACTCAGAGAAGACATGGATAAACTTGCCCAGGAACTGGCAAACTTTAAAAGCAAAAATGGAGCTTTAAATCTTGTGATACAGGATGCACAGCAAAAGCTTGAACAGCAACAAACACGGTTGGCGCAGCTTACAAAGGACAAAGCCGGACTGGATCAACTGAAAAAAGAAAATGCAGCCATGCGTAAATTAAAGCAGGACCTGGCAGCACAACTGGAGGGCATCCAGTCAGACAAAGGGCAGTTACAACTTGAAATTGCTGAGCTGAACCGCACCATCGCCATGCTGCGACATGAGAATAATAAGTTGTTAGCAAAAGCAAATACCAAAGCCATCATGGCCTATAATTTCAGGACAGAGGTGGTGAAAAGAAAGAAAGAGCGCCTCACGGTAAAAGCAAACCGTACGCACCATATTAACATCAGTTTTGACATCAACCATACAGGTGAGCTACCGGGAACCCTCTATGCCAAAGTTAAATCGCCAGAGAATAAGGAAGTTGCCGGAGAATTGCTGGTAATAGAAAATGTAGTCACAGAAACGGCCCTTTTAACCGCGAGCATGGATAAAGGCTGGCTAACTGCACCCGAATACCGAAGTGTTACCCTTACCTTCGACCCGACAGAGAAACTTAGCCAGGGCATCTATCACATCATGATTTACAGCGGCAATGATTACCTGGGCAGTACCCAGTTTAAACTTGCAAAATAATCTGACAATAATTCGCTGCAGGAAACATTAGTGGAAAAAGGATCCTGCAGCCTTTATTGTCCTATTCATACTTTATTCTATACCCACCTATACGTATGTAATCAGTGGCTTTCTTTTAGATCGCCACTGATTTTTTTATGATGATCCCCAGCGCTATAGCGCTGTTTTCTTACAAATTGATAGACATTTACTTTAATTATTAAGACCTTAGAAGACCAGGTTGCCAATACTACATTTGATGAAAGCATGAAAGACGTTAGAATTTTAGTGGTTGAAGACGAACCTAAAGTTGCCAGTGCTATTCAGCAGGGCCTCGAAGAAAACGGGCTGCAGGCTGATGTTGCTTTCGATGGTTTAATGGGCAAAAAAATGGCCCTGAATAAAGAGTATGATCTGGCAATTCTGGATATAAATCTGCCACATATGAATGGCTATGAATTGTGCGCAGAGATCAGAAATCACAACCCGCGCATACCTGTAATCATGCTCACTGCCCTGGGTGCGATGGAGGATAAAATGCAGGCGTTTGGCAGGGGTGCTGACGATTATATAGTTAAACCCTTTGATTTTCGTGAGCTGCTGGCCAGGGTACAGGTATTTCTGAAAAGATCTTCTCC
>JASLAE010000247.1 GCA_030147305.1 Cesiribacter sp. | reverse complement strand
GCCGCCAAACTCTTACTGCTTGATAAGCGCGATAAACTCGAGATCATTGCACAGGAGTTACTGCTGAAGGAGATCATTTACCAGTACGACCTGGAAAGGCTTATTGGCAAGCGTCCGTTTGCTAAGCAGACAACCTATCAGCAATACATCACCCCTAATGGTGAAATGGCTAAGGAAAATATGGCGCCCGATGCCACAACACTCGAAGAAAGAGCCGAGGAAGAAGTAGAGGAAACCCCGCCTTCTTCCTTGAGAGAAGATAAGCTATAATAAATCAGGCGGCCCCCTAAAGGCTGCCTGATCTTTTTTGTACATATTTGTACCCATCTTCAGTTTTTGCTCGGCATGCTGCAGCAAGAATGGCCCTTACTAACAGTTTATTGTTTTGGCAAAAGAACTACCTCCAATTACCCTGCCGGCTGGCAAAAAGATTTTCTTTGCTTCTGATTTTCATTTAGGCGCCCCCGCCGGCGAAGAGAGCCGGGAGCGTGAACGGAAGATTGTCCGTTGGCTTGAGCAAATTCGCGAAGAAGCCGCTGCCATATTCCTAATGGGTGATCTATTTGATTTTTGGTTTGAATACAGGCATGCCGTGCCAAAAGGAGGCATACGCCTGCAGGGAAAACTGGCCGAATTAAGTGACAGTGGCCTGCCGCTAGTGATTTTTACCGGTAACCACGATATGTGGATGAAGAACTATTTCCCGGAAGAATTCGGTATTCCTGTTTATCGCAATCCAAAATCTATTCAGATTGGCGACAGGCGTTTTCTAATTGGCCATGGCGATGGGTTAGGTCCGGGCGACAAGCGTTACAAGCTTATGAAAAAGGTTTTCCAGAGCCCATTCAGCCACTGGCTTTATGGATGGCTGCATCCCGATATTGGCATACGGCTGGCACGGTTATGGTCTAATAAAAGCAAGCTCAGCAATAAGGCCAAAGACGATATTTTTCTGGGAGAAAATGAATGGTTACTGGCCTATTGCCGCTATAAGGAAAAGCAGGAGCACCACGACTATTATGTTTTTGGTCACCGCCACCTGCCCCTGCATTTGGAAGTAACCCGGGACAGCCACTATATTAACCTGGGTGAATGGATCAGTCATTATACTTATGGAGTTTTTGACGGCCATAAAATGGAATTACAGACATTTAAATCCAATGGATAAGAAACTATTGCTCAGCCTGCTGTTTTGCTGCAGCCTGCTGGTGGTTCATGGGCAGAATCTGTTTCTGCAGGGGACCTTTGCCGTGCCCAGGGCCATTGCCACTGCCCAGGATGTACAAGGCAATCTTTACCTGGCCACACAGCAGGGTCAGGTACATCAATTTAGTACCAAAGGGCAAAAAATGGGTACTTTCAGTCCGGATGAGCTACTCTCTATCAGCAGTATTCAGGCGTTACCAGGTCTTCAGTTACTGGTCTTTGACCGCACTACCCAGCAAATACATTGGATAGACCGTTTCCTCACCCAGACTGGATCTTATGCGTTGGAGCGCGATGGCAAAACAGGTTTGATCGATGCTGTAGCTCCAGCAGAAGGAAATGGCCTGTGGCTGGTAGATGGCAGCCAGCAGCGGCTCCTGAAAAGGCAATTCCCGGAAGGAGACCTGATTCAATCTGTTCCTCTAAACCTTGCCACCAGGTCTAAAGAAAACCTTAGGGTTAGTTACCTGAACGAATACAAAGGAAAGCTTTATCTCTACAGCCCAGGTTCAGGTTTTTGGATATTTGATACCATGGGCAATTTTGAGCAGACGCTGGAGCTTCCCGATATTAAGAATCTTTGGCTACATGAGGGTCGGTTTTACTATATGGATAAAAACCTGCTCTGCTTTATGGATCTTCAGACCAGGGCCATCACAAAGATACCCGTGCTGGAGACACGAGTTGAGCATGTGCTGGTAAAGGGTGGGCATGTTTGGCTACTCACAGCAGACACAGCCTATCATTATGTTTTTATGCCAGCCAGTGAATCAACTCCTGTAAAAAATTAAAGCAGCCACAAGTCTTTGAACTCCCATGGCTGCTTTCTATAAATAATAGTTATTGGTTTACTTAACCAACTTCTACCAGTTCAATATCGAATATAAGATCCTCACCAGCCAGTGGATGGTTGGCATCCAATACAACCTTTTCTTCAGTTACTTCTTTGATCACCACCGGCACCTGCTGACCACCATTGTTTAGTGCAAGCTGCTGTCCAACCTCAGGGTTGATACCTGCCGGCACCTGCTGGCGCGGAACATCAATGACCATTTCTTCTCGGCGCTCTCCATAGGCTTCCGCAGAAGGAATTTCTACAGTTTTTTGCTCACCTACATTCATTCCATGCACAGCCCTGTCGAAACCGGCAATCATCATACCAGCACCTACCTCAAACTCCAATGGCTCGCGGCCTTTAGAGCTGTCAAATACTTTTCCATCTTTTAGCCGGCCCGTGTAATGAACGCGTACACGGTCGCCTTTTTGAACCTTTGTCATGATCTAAAAATTTGATTACAAAATTTGGCAGGCAGCCAAGGTACTAAAACCCTACTCCCTACACAAACTTAACCCCATGCTGCCAGGCTATGTTCCCCAAATAGTATCTTTAGCTTAGCGTACAGGCTAATACCTAAATAAAGTTTAAACAACAGTAGCTCCGTAACAAACTAAACCGCAAGCGCAGGAAAATTTTGTGCATTCATCACTGCCTTTTGTCAGGATTTGCTACCGTTGGCCATAAAAAATTGAATTTCCGGAAGATTTTTTTCTAGATTAGGCACGAATGTTCACTTATACCCTATGAAGAGCGACTACATTTTAGAAGTGCATGGACTAACCAAGCGGTATGCTGCTCATACAGCGCTGCAGGAGGTAAGTCTAAAGGTACCCAGAGGATGTATCTTTGGATTGCTGGGCCCCAATGGTGCCGGAAAAACCACCCTTATCCGCATCATAACACAGATTTTAAAGCCCGATGAAGGCGAAGTATTCATCAAAGGTGAACTTTTAAACCCTAGCCACATTCGTCTCATTGGCTACCTGCCAGAAGAAAGAGGCCTTTACAAGAAGATGAAGGTGGGTGAGCAGCTTATGTACCTGGCACAGCTTAAGGGCTTGAGCGAGAAAGAAGCGCGGCAGCGTATTCGTTATTGGCTGGATCGGCTAAATCTTACCCAATGGGCTGGCAAAACCATTGAAGACCTGAGCAAGGGCATGGGCCAGAAGGTACAGTTTATTGCTACAGTCCTGCACGAGCCAGAGCTGCTGATCCTGGATGAGCCTTTTTCCGGCTTCGACCCGGTAAATGCCAACCTGATCAAAGATGAGATTATGCAGCTGCGTGAGCGTGGTAGCAGCATCATTTTCTCGACCCACCGCATGGAATCGGTAGAAGAACTGTGCGACAACATTGCCCTTATCAATAAGAGCCGAAAAATACTGGACGGCACCAAACGTGCTATCAAAGACCAGCACCGGAGCAATACATTTATTGTAGAGCACAAAGGTGCCCTGCAGCAGGGATTGAACGGCAGCCTTGAAATATTGGAAGAGCGGCTCCTGGAAGGAGACATTTACCAAACCATTTTGCGTGCTCCCGTATCCAAAAGCCCTAACTATCTATTGCATCTACTGCTGCCACTGGTAGAGGTTTATCGCTTTGAGGAGAAAATCCCGAGCATCAATGAAATTTTCATCATGAACGTACAAGACGAGAACAAGGAGGTTGCTTATGTCTAAGATAGGCCTGATCATAAAACGCGAGTATTTGACCCGAGTACGCAAGAAGTCTTTTATCATCATGACTTTGCTGGGTCCGATGCTATTTGCCGCCATGTTCGCAGTGCCTATCTGGCTGGCCATGCGCGATAGCAATGACGTGCGCACCATCACGGTGGTAGACGAAAGTGGTCTTTTCAAAGATTCCTTCGAAGACAACAAAAACCTTCGTTTCATCTACACAGGAAATACGCTGGCGGAATCCAAAACCAGCATGGGAGAAAATGACCATTTTGGCATTCTTTATATTCCAAAACTTGAAATTGAAAATCCCGAAGGCATTACTTTTTACGCCGAAAGCAGTGCTGGCATAGAGCTTAAACAAAGGCTGGAGAACATTCTGGCCCAGAAAATCGAGAACCTGAAGCTTGAAAAATCCCAGATCGATAAAGCTACCCTGGATGCCCTGCGAACCAATGTTAATCTCAATGAAATAAGCCTTTCCGGAGGAGAAGAAAAGTCTGCCAATACAGGCCTGTACACTGGCATTGGTTATGCAGCTTCGTTCCTGATCTACATGTTTATCTTTATCTATGGTGCCCAGATCATGCGGGGTGTGCTGGAGGAAAAAACAAGCCGTATTGTAGAGATCATAATATCATCCGTAAGGCCCACCGAGCTAATGATTGGTAAAACCTTTGGCATTGCAGCCGTGGGCTTTACCCAGTTTGTGATCTGGATTGTTCTAACCGGTGTTCTTTATTCTGTGGGTTTGTCCTTTGCAGGCCTGGATGCCGAAGCTGTTGCCCAAATAAACCAGATGCCCGCTGGGGCCGGAGAGTTTTCTGCAGCACAGGTGAAGATTGCAAAGATTACCGGCGGTTTTGACTCCATGAACATTCCAATGCTTGTTGGCGGCTTTCTGTTCTATTTTCTGGGTGGTTACCTGCTCTATGGTTCTATGTTTGCCGCCGTGGGCGCTGCCTCCGACAGCGAAACCGATACCCAACAATTTATGCTTCCGGTTACCCTTCCGCTGGTATTGGGATTAATTGTCACCTTAACAGCAGTATTAAAAGACCCAAGTGGCAGCACAGCCTTCTGGTTTAGCATGGTGCCGTTTACATCGCCAATCGTTATGATGATGCGACTGCCCTTTGGCGTACCGGTCTGGGAACTGCTGCTCTCTATGTTTTTGCTGGTGGGTGGCTTCCTGTTTATGACATGGCTGGCCGGCCGTATTTACCGGGTAGGCATATTAATGCACGGTTCCAAGGTAAATTACAAGACCCTGGGCAAATGGATTATGATGGGCTAATGTTATTTACACCTTACCTTAAAAAGCCGGCTAGTCCGGCTTTTCTTTTTGCATAAAATTGGTGTTTATTCGTTAACAAAATTGTGCCGCTGAAACCGCCTTTGCCCCGCGGCCCTAAATACTGCCCCCTGCATGGCTCGACAACTGCGAGAAACAGCCGAAGTAAATCTTTACCGACACAAGAGCACCATTAAGATTCTGGTCGCCATTATTTCTATTTTAATTGTGGCGGTGTCGGTGTACTACAATAATTTCATTGTTGATATATTAAAAGAGCGGGAGCGCCGCAGCATTGATCTTTTTGCCCAGTCTGTTGAGTTTTTGGCTGAACAGGGCGATAATGCGAACGTTACCTTTATCAACGAGCAGATCATTAAAGGCAACACTTCTATTCCGGTAATACTGGCCGACCAGATGGGAGAGCCTACGGGCGCTTACCTGAACCTTGATTTCCCTGACAGCCTGCCGGAAGCAGAGCTTTTTGAACGCCTGCGAACAGAGATCAGGAGCATGCGGGCAGACAATGAACCAGTACAAGTGGTTTACAGAAATGGTGCTAACGAAATTGAGCATGTCGAATATGTTTTTTACCATAACTCAGATCTGCTACGCCAGCTAAGCTACTATCCTGTCATCCAGCTCAGCACCATCTTACTTTTTGGTGCCCTGGCATACCTGGCTTTTAGTTACAGCCGTACGGCAGAGCAGAACCGGGTGTGGGTGGGCCTTGCAAAAGAAACAGCGCACCAGTTGGGCACTCCCCTCTCCTCTCTGATGGCCTGGCTGGAGTACCTGCGTGCCGACGAACGTACCCGGCAGCACGAAGCCCTGCCCGAAATGGCCAAAGACCTGGAAAAGCTGCACATGATTACCGAAAGATTCAGTAACATAGGATCGGTCCCTGTGCTGGAGCCAACCTATGTACCGGACCTGATCCAGAGTTCGGTTAATTATCTGCAGAAACGCATCAGCAGCAAAGTTAAAATTTCGGTGAGCACCGTAGGTGATAACCTGCAGGCCCAGCTTAATCCCCACCTCTTTGGCTGGGTAGTAGAAAATGTAATAAAAAATGCTGTTGATGCTATGAGTGGTATTGGTACTATTGATATTCGCATAGCGCCCGGCAAAGACAAAACGCTCAACATAGACATTACAGACAACGGAAAAGGGATTACCAAAGCCAATGTAAAAAAGGTTTTTGAACCCGGCTTTACAACCAAGAAAAGAGGTTGGGGTCTTGGATTAACCCTTGCAAAACGCATTATAGACCATTACCATGGAGGGCGCATTTACGTTAAACAAAGTGAACCCAACGCCGGCACAACTTTCCGGATTGTGCTTCGGACCTAATGTTTGCACGGATGAAATGCCTCCAATAAGCCCGCACCATGTGCTAAAGGCTAAAAATAGCCGTATCTTTGCTTAAACGTTGTGATTATGAAGAACCGACCTCCCTTTACCGTTATATACGAAGACAACCACCTCCTGATCGTAAACAAAGCTGCCGGTGTGCTGGCGCAAGGCGACGCTACCGGAGACAAAACACTGGCAGACTGGGGAAAAGAATATATCAAGGAAAAGTATAATAAACCGGGCGATGTATTCCTGGGTGTGGTGCACCGCCTGGACAGGCCAGTGAGTGGGGCTGTTATTTTAGCCCGTACCAGCAAAGCCCTGGAACGTATGAACAAGATGTTCCAGACCAAGAAGGTGTATAAAACCTACTGGGCAGTTGTGAAAAACCGTCCACCCGAGAAAAGCGGCAAGCTGTTGCACTGGCTGGTGAAAGACGAAACACGCAATGTCACCACGGCCTATGAATATGAGGTACCGGAAGGCAAACGTTCTGAGCTAACTTATCGGGTGCTGGGGTACCTCAACGACCATTACCTGCTGGAAGTACAGCCCCTCACGGGGCGTCCACATCAGATCCGGGTGCAGCTGGCAAGCATGGGCTGCCCCATCCGGGGAGATGTAAAGTATGGGTTCAACAAACCCAACCCTGATGGAAGCATTAACCTGCATGCTAAAAATTTAAAGTTCGAGCATCCGGTTAAAAAAGAGCCGATCTTTATTCGTGCCGGCCTGCCTGAGAATCACTTCTGGGAACAGTTTCTCACCCTGGAAGAGCAAAAATTAAAGATGAACAAGCTGGACAATATGTTCGGCGCATAAACAACAAACCCCGCTTCGGCGGGGTTTTCTATTATATCTTGTTGAAATCATCAATTCTTAGGCTTCATGTGCAGCAGCATCCAGTTAATAAAAGCCAGCACTACTACCAGCAAGGCAGTAAACCCAATAACGCCTGTGCCCCACACTATTGCTCTAGCTCCTGCACCTGCCATAGAAATAATTTGCTGAAGGTTAAAAGTTGCCAGCCAAAATGTAAAGCAAATCGTCATGCCACAGAGGATTATCCAGAGCCACTTCCTGTTCCAGATCAGCTGAGCGCCCAGGCCTAACAGAAAAACGCTTACCATCGTCAGCGGAAGGGCACGGGTAGTCTCAAGCACAAGGGGTTGCCGAAAGGTACCATTTGTGCTGCAGATGTATAGACAAAAAAGCAGGAGCAGCAAGTAAGCTATGCGTTGCATAAAGGGTTTTGCCAGCCATTTTTCCAGCTTTTTCATCAGTATATCCTGCTTTGGGAGCCGCTAAATTAGCCAGCGAATCCCACTTGCGCAAAAAAAAAGCTGCCAGGAGTGGCAGCTTTTACTTATTCTAAACAAGCAAGTATACTATTCCGGCTTTAGTTGCAGGGTAGAGCCGTCACTGGCATGAAGCACCATTTTATTATCTTCCAGTTCCTGCACATGAAATACTTCTTTTACATCCTGCCGATCATCAAAAATGATCTCTATCTCCTGCTGACTGGCATTATAATTCCAGCGACCTGCCTGAAATTCTGCATTGTCCTGTAGCTGAAAGGTACCATTGGCATAAAAAACCATTTTTTGGTCCTGTTCTGCATTGCTTAGCTTTTCTTTATCTCCCTGAGCATTTGTCTCTTTTCTGGCTATCCAGGTTTTGCTGTTTTCACCAGCTACCATTAACCTTGGGTTCTCATCCTTTTTATTGTTGCAAGCCGTTGCCAGCATCATGGGCAACAGCAACAAAACGGTATATAAACGCACTAGTTTCATAAAAATATTGGACTGTTTATGTTCTAAAAGTACTTTCTAAAACCGCAGAGCAGTAGTATTGTTTCAGTACCTACTTAACTTTTACACCCATCAACCGTACACTTCTAAACAGAAAAGTATTTAAAACAAGAAATTTTTATAATCATGGGAGTTTTTGATTTTTTCCGCAAAGGAAAAGAAGAAAAAGTGGAGCCAAAGCAGCCGGCCCGTCACCAGCAGCAGGATAAAAAAGGTACAGGCTCTATTGTGGATCTAAATGCTAAACAGCCTCAGGATCGGCAACCATTGCAAAATCAGCCTGCAGCGCAAAGCCAGCCAGCGGCCATCGCTCCTGAGTACTATGAAATAAAGAAAGGTGACAGCTTGTCGGCTATTGCCAAGCAGCGGTATGGAGATGCTACCAAATGGCGCATTATCTATGAGGCTAACAAGGATGTAATCAAAAATCCTGACATGATTCATCCGGGTCAAAAAATTAAAATACCGAGCAAGCAATAGTCACTCAAAGCAGTGAATGCACAAACTAAAAAAGGCGACCCATTTACTGGTTCGCCTTTTTAATGCTGCAGATCCGGAAGCTTATTCGCTAAGCAAACGCTCTACCAGAACAGAAATTTTATTATTCAATACCTCTACCACGCCACCGTCTACCATTAGACTGCGGCGGCCTTCGGCTTTGCTCACATACACAATATTGCCTTGTGCCAGGGTGCTGATGAGCGGAGCGTGGTTGGTCAGTACCTGAAAAGAACCTTTAGTTCCTGGAAAAGTAGCACTGTCTACTTCGCCTTCAAATACTTTTTTATCCGGGGTAATTATTTGTAAAAACATATTGAATTAAGCTTCTGCCATCATTTTTTCGCCTTTCGCGATGGCCTGCTCGATAGTTCCTACCAGGTTAAAGGCAGCTTCAGGCAGGTGATCCAGCTCACCGTCCATGATCATGTTAAAGCCTTTGATGGTGTCCTTGATGTCTACCAACACACCTTTAAGACCAGTAAACTGCTCTGCTACGTGGAATGGCTGAGACAGGAAGCGCTGTACGCGACGGGCACGGTGTACAACCAGTTTATCTTCCTCGCTAAGCTCGTCCATACCTAGGATGGCAATAATGTCCTGAAGCTCTTTATAGCGCTGGAGGATCATTTTTACACGCTGCGTACAGCCATAATGCTCGGCACCCAGAATGTCCGGGGTAAGGATACGGGATGTAGAGTCAAGCGGGTCCACGGCAGGATAAATACCAAGCTCGGCAATCTTACGGCTTAATACGGTTGTTGCATCTAAGTGCGCAAAGGTAGTAGCTGGTGCCGGGTCAGTTAAGTCGTCAGCAGGTACGTATACCGCCTGCACAGAAGTAATAGATCCACGCTTGGTAGAGGTAATACGCTCCTGCATGGCACCCATTTCTGTGGCCAGGGTTGGCTGGTAACCTACGGCAGATGGCATACGGCCTAAAAGGGCCGATACTTCTGATCCTGCCTGGGTAAAGCGGAAAATGTTGTCTACGAAGAAAAGGATATCGCGACCTTGCTCGCCGCCTTCGCCATCACGGAAGTACTCTGCAATGGTAAGACCGGAAAGGGCCACACGCGCACGGGCACCCGGAGGTTCGTTCATCTGTCCGAACACAAAGGTTGCCTTAGAGTCTTTAAGGTTTTCCAGGTTTACGCTGGAAAGGTCCCAGCCACCTTTTTCTTCAAGGGTATGAGAAAATTCTTTGCCGTAGCTTACAATACCGGCTTCGATCATTTCACGCAACAGGTCATTTCCTTCGCGCGTACGCTCACCCACACCGGCAAATACTGATAGACCGGCGTAAGCTTTTGCAATGTTGTTAATCAATTCCTGAATCAAAACGGTTTTACCTACACCGGCACCACCGAAAAGACCAATTTTACCACCTTTGGCATAAGGCTCGATCAGGTCAATTACCTTAATACCTGTATAAAGTACTTCTGATGAAGTAGAAAGATCTTCGAATCTGGGAGCAGAGCGGTGAATGGGAAGACCCCTGGTGCCTTTTGGCTGCGGAAGACCATCGATGGCCTCACCAACCACATTGAACAGGCGTCCGCGGATGTCGTCGCCTATAGGCATTTGAATAGCAGTGCCAGTGTCCACAACTTCCATGCCGCGCACCATGCCTTCGGTAGAATCCATGGCGATTGTACGTACACGGTCTTCACCCAGGTGCTGCTGTACTTCCAGTACAACTTTTTGCCCATTCAGACGGGTTACTACGAGGGCATCTAGGATGTTGGGTAAACGAGATCCTTCTGCTACGAAGCTTACGTCTACCACTGGGCCAATTACCTGGGTAATTCTACCAATATTTGCCATTTTTTATTAAAAAAGGATTAACGCTTGGATTTTTCAGAGTGCAAAAATAACCCAAAAAGGATTCAAAGCAAAGTGATTCTTTTTTTTTAGCCTGCCCATCCCCTGTTAAAAACTTTACCCTCCGGCAGCACTGGTTTTTAGATCAGAGCTCTTCCAGACAAACTGCCTTCGGAAAATCATTCATCTTCCTCTTCTTCTATGATGATGATGCCTGTATCAAATGAAGCAACCTGAAAAAAACCTACCGGTGGCCGATCTGGATTGGTAACATTTCTGATGTTGCTGGCTGGGTTACGGGGTGGCGGACTAAATAATCCTCCATCGTTAAAAAGAAGCGAGATAAGCTCTATATAGTAATCATACATCTCGGCATTGAGGCTGTAGAGCTCCACCTTTACCGTATCACCTACCTTGAACGGGTAGAGCAGCTGCTGAATAATGGTATCTGGCACAAAACGGCTATCCGGCACCAGCAGATCTGTTCTGTCATTGTAAAGAGAATCGTTCTCATAAACCTTTACCCGATAATAATCTGCCGCCCTGGCTGG
>JASLAE010000193.1 GCA_030147305.1 Cesiribacter sp. | reverse complement strand
AGAATTAAGTTTACTGCAATACATCAGGAGTCTGTACAGGGAAAGTGAGCTCACAGTCAGGGTTGATGCCAATGGTGCATTTTCTGTCAAAGAGGCTCCTGAAAAATTAGCGAAGCTGGCAGCATGGGATCTACACTCAATCGAACAGCCGATTAAGCCCGGTCAGCGGGATGCAATGAAGGCGCTGTGCGCCAATTCGCCAGTGCCAGTTGCACTTGATGAAGAATTGATTGGTATCAGAGCGCAACCACAAATGGAGCGGTTATTAGATACCCTTGAACCACCCTTTATTATTCTAAAACCGACATTGCTGGGTGGCCTGGGCGCTACTGAAACCTGGATTAAACTGGCAGCGGCACGAGGAATTGGCTGGTGGATTACCTCTGCGCTGGAATCTAACATTGGGTTGAATGCTATTGCTCAGTTTACAGCAAATTACAGACCCGGTATGCCCCAGGGCCTGGGTACAGGTCAGTTGTATACCAATAATTTTCCATCACCATTGCAGGTAAAGAATGGTTTTTTGTCCTATCATCCTCAACATGTTTGGGATTTATCGCCTTTAGAGCGCTAACTGTAACTTCCAATATAAGGCAATGGGGCAGGAGCGGCCAATCTTAAAGTACCTCTTTAAATTTTTCTATCAGCTCCCTGCAAACTTTAGGCACGCCTGTAGATGCTTTTTCTTCTAGCATGTGCAGATTAGGCCGTGCGTGTACCAGTGGCAGCCTTGGATCTATGATATACTTTGGCACTTCGTCTGGTACATAGTAGAGTAAACTGGCGGCCGGATAAACCTGCATGGAGGTTCCAACAACCATAAATATATCTGCTTCCATGGTTTCTGCTATGGCAATATCCATCATGGGCACTGCTTCACCAAACCAGACGATATGGGGCCGCAGCTGTGCCCCTTTTTCACAGCAATCTCCTTCTCTAAGCTCCCAACCCTCCATGCTATACACAAGATTTTCGTCAGCGGTGCTGCGGCTTTTGAAAAGCTCTCCATGAAGGTGCACCACATGGCTGCTTCCAGCTTTTTCGTGCAGATTGTCTACATTCTGGGTAATGATGGTTACCTTAAAATGGTCTTCTAATCCAGCTAGTGCTGTATGGCCGGCATTGGGCACTACCTTGAGGGCAGCCTTGCGTCGCTGGTTGTAAAATTCCAGCACCAGCGCCCTGTTTCTAACCCAGGCCTCGGGGGTGGCAACATCTTCTACTGCATGTCCTTCCCACAAACCATTGGCATCCCTAAAGGTGGGGATGCCGCTTTCAGCGCTGATGCCTGCGCCTGTTAAAACAACTACTTTCTTCTTCATAATAAAAAAACCTCCCGAAGTGGCGGGAGGTTTAGGTTCTTTATACTTTTCTGCTTCTCTCTCTTTGTGATGCCTGTTGCAGCACCTGTGCCTTGGCTGTATCCTCAAGCCCAATTAATTGCCTCAATTTGTTCAGTTCTTTCTCATGCGCTTCTTTTTCCTGCAGGTGCTGTTGCCAGCGTGTAATATCTTTAGATACTACGGAAGCGCCAATAACTTTACCTGCTGTGTCCAGAATTGGGTGATGATGTACCTCAATGATCAGGGTTTTGTCCTTTAGTTGTCGTTCTGTAGTAAGTACAAAAGATTCACCGGCCAGCGCTCTGTCATAACGCTCTTTCCAGGAGGCGTGCTGTTCCTTTGGTAATTTGTCAAATATATAGTCCCCTTCATTCAGGGTAATATTAGAGGTCGCAAACCGATCTTTCAATGTTTTATTGGCTATCAGTATTCTGTACTCATTATCAATGGCAAAATAGGTGTCATCGGTATTGTCGATAAGGCTGTTTAAGGTGGAACGTTTGCGTTCTGCTTCTTTCTGTGCAACTACCGAGGCAGTAACATCACGCGATATAACAGATACCCCTACGATGTTGCCAGCATCGTCACGGATGGGATTGTGATAGGTTTGTGAGAACTGAGCACCCTTGGAGCCACTGGATTCCTGCACAATAGAATATTGTTCACCCGCCATGGCTCTGTCGTAACGCTCTTTCCAGATTTCCCAGGAGGAACGGGGGAGTACATCGCTGATGAGTGTACCCACTTCCAGGGCGATGCCCATGTTCCTGTATTTATCAGACAGCACTTTATTTACTACTGTAATTCTGTAATCGCGATCAATGGCGAAGATGGTATCAGCAGTATTATTGATTACACCATTAAGGTTATACTCTTTACGAACAACTTCCCGCTGGGCACGCTCCATTTCTTCCTGGGTAGCCTTAAGCTCTTCCATATTCTGGCGCATCTCTTCTTCCTGAGCACGTAACTGTTCCGTCACCTGCTGGAATTCACCCAGCAACTGCTGCGTCTTTTCATGATTGCGGGCAGTAGCAATGGCGGAAGCCATGTTCTCTGCTATTTTCTTGATAAAGCTTATCTGATAATCTTCAAACGCTGAAAACGAAGCTAATTCCAGAACACCTTGTGTCTGTTCATGGGCAATCAAAGGTACCACTAGTACAGCCCTGGGTGTGGTGCCACCTAGCCCAGACCGAATATTTACATAGTCCTGAGGAACATCATCGATCAGAATGATATCATTTTCCTGCCATGCCTGCCCACACAAACCTTCTCCTTTCAGAATCTCTTTATGCTGATACTTTTTTCTGTCAAAAGCGTAGCAGGAAGTCATCTTGAGAATCTCTTCGCCTTGCTCGTTACTATGCTCTACCAGAAATATAGCACCCTGGTTAGCACTTACATATTTTACAATGTTTGATACACTTTCATCACATAGTTCAGCAATGCTGTTGTTGTTGGTTCTCAGGATATCGCCAAAACGGGCAAAGCCTTCATTAATCCAGTTGCGCTGTTTGTCTTCCCGCGCTACCCGGGCAAGACTATCCCGCATGCTTGCCAGGCTCGCGCCCAGGGCACCACTGTTGTTGAATACTTCAATATTATGATTGAAGTGGCCTTCACCAACCTTAAGCGCAAACTGCTCTACATTGCGCAGGTTATGGGTCAGGTGAAATATTGCCCGGGTTATGCTCTCAGTTTCATTTCTGCTTTGCCTTATCTGTTCTGGTATATTTCCCTGGCTTAATTCGTTCAGTGCTGATTTAATGTGCTGGAGGCTGCTGTTTATTTGTTTAATCAATAAGCTCGCGATAGCAATACCACAGCACACACATAAAATCAGGATTGCAAAAGCTAAATATTGCTGAAGATTACTGTATTGTTCCTGTTGTTGCTGAGCAGTCTCCAGGTGGTTCGTTAAGCTTGCTTCCAAGAGTACCAGGGCCTGCTCAAGATCCTCTATATCATTGAGCAGCCTAGCCATTGAATGTCTGAAAGCTGTTCTAAAATCATGCTGGCTGCTGCCATTATCTATGTCTACCGCATTACTTGCGTTATAATAATGCGATAAGCCATTAATTACTTCCAGCTGTTTTTCCTGCAATGCAAGCGTCTTACGTTGAAGATCCTTGAGCTGAACTGCTGCGCCTTTATCTACGGTAAGGCTATATTTTTCTGTTAGTTCATCCAGCTTTGTTATTATTTGTTCCTTCCATATTGAATTCCAGCTGTTCTTGTGTTGCTCCTTGCCTGTTTCCAGGTAGGCATTTAGTGCAAGCGCAGCTTTGTATATACCTCCATTCATGGATTCCAGCGTATGTTTAGCCGGCTCCAGTGTTTGGCTCGAAAGCCGTTCATTTGTTTTTAAAGCATGTGAGAACCAAAAGCTGCTGCCTACTGCCAGCAGTGTAAAAATGCCCATCACAGCTGTGGCTATGATGATGTTGCCCTTAATGCTGTTAAGCTGCAGCACATTTCTGAGGAGAGAAGCCATAATCAGATTGAGATGTGTTGTAACAAATTAAGCTAATGGCTTTTGATTTTATGGCATTTTACTGTACCAAAGTAAGAAAAAATGTAAAATTACTGGAATTTAGACCATGATGTGAATGGAACAGCTACATGGTAATACATAAAAAAAAGCCTCTCCTTTAAGGGAGAGACCTGATTTAATTATTTCTTTTTCGCGAATTTTCTGCCTTTCTTTTCTGGAGTTTTTTCTGCGAGCTCCAGGCATTCATGTAAGGTGAGGCTTTCAGGGGCTCTGTCTTTGGGTATTTTTACGTTTTTAGATCCCATTTTAATATAAGGACCAAACCGACCCTGCAGTACCTGCACCTCTGGATTTTCTTCAAAAACCTTGATTACTTTTTTGGCATCAGATTCCTGTTTATCCAGGATGAGCGCAATGGCTTCATCTTCGTTAATGGCTAACGGATCATGTTCTTTGCCCAGGCTATAGAATTTGCTGTTGTGGCGTAAGTAGGGTCCAAAACGGCCAATGGCAGCTGTTATGGTTTTACCTTCCAGTTCTCCAACCGTGCGTGGTAACTTAAATAATTCCAGTGCATCTTCTATATTTAAAGTCTCAATATACTGGCCTTTTCTTAAACTGGCATATTGAGGCTTTTCCTCTTCGGTTCCTTCACCTAATTGCACAATAGGACCAAATTTACCTAGCCGTGCATATACGGTAAGCCCTGTTTTTGGATCTGTGCCTATTTCACGAAGAGTGTTAACTGAAGCGCGTTCTATGTTTTGAGTATTTTCCACCTTTTGATGAAAATTACCATAGAAGCGGCCAATCATTTTGTTCCACTCCTCGTTGCCCTGTGCTATCTCATCAAATTCTTTTTCTACCCGGGCAGTAAATGAATAATCAATAACATTGGGAAAATTAGCGACCAGAAAATCATTCACTACCATGGCCAGGTTTGTAGGGAACAACTTGTTTTTTTCAGCACCGGTAATTTCAGTTTTTGATTCCTGACGAAGCTTATCTTTTTCCAGGTATAATTCCTGATACTCCCGCTCCTTGCCCTGACGCTCTTCTTTTAATACATACTCCCTTTTCTGTATGGTAGAAATAGTTGGCGCATACGTAGAGGGTCGTCCAATGCCCATTTCTTCAAGCTTCTTCACCAGTGCGGCTTCTGTATAGCGCGCAGGGGGGCGGCTAAAGGTTTCGCGGGCTTTCAGGTGGCGGGAACTCAGTTGCTGACCTTCTTTCATAGGAGGCAATACACCTTTTTGTTCCCCATCTTCCGCTTCTTCATCAGTAGATTCAATGTATACTTTTAAGAATCCATCGAACTTAACTACCTCGCCAGTGGCAGAGAAATGATAATTACCAGGTGCTGGCAATTTATGCTGAATGCCAATGCGCACATTAGTACGTTCCAGCTGCGCATCAGACATCTGCGAGGCAATGGCCCGCTTCCAGATCAATTCATACAGTCGTTGTTCTGCACTATCGCCGCTGGCAGTCTGCTGGGCAAAGTCAGTAGGCCTGATGGCCTCGTGTGCTTCCTGGGCAGACTGACTTTTGGTTTTATACTGACGGGTATGTGCATAGTCTGCACCAAATTCACTTTTGATAGCGGCGGCAGCATTTTGCTGTGCTTCCTCAGACAAACTGGTAGAGTCTGTCCGCATATAAGAGATTTTACCAGCTTCGTACAGTTTTTGGGCAAGCGACATGGTGCGGCTCACAGAATAGCCCAACTTGCGAGAAGCTTCCTGTTGCAGGGTAGAAGTGGTAAAGGGGGGCGCTGGTGATTTTTTAACAGGTTTTTTCTCCAGCTTTTCAATCTGGTAACCAGCCCCAACACAACTTTCCAGAAAAGCCCTTGCTTCTTCCAGGGTAGCAAATCGCTCGCTAAGCTCTGCAGAGAGCGTTTTATTTTCAGGTAAACTAAATAATGCAGTTACGCGATAGCTGGAGGTAGTCTGGTGTTTTTCAATATCCCGCTCGCGATCTACCACCAGGCGAACAGCAACCGATTGCACCCGCCCGGCAGAAAGGCCTTTGCGGACTTTCTTCCAAAGCACCGGCGAAAGTTCAAAGCCTACCAGTCTGTCAAGAATACGACGTGCCTGCTGCGCATTAACCAAATCAAGGTCAATCATACGAGGGTTGCTCAGGGCATGCTGAATTGCTTTCTTGGTAATTTCATGAAAAACAATTCTTTGTGTATTGCTGTCTTTGAGGTTAAGTGTTTCTTTCAGATGCCAGCTGATGGCTTCTCCTTCACGGTCATCGTCACTTGCCAGGTAAACAAATTCTGCTTCGGCGGCCAGCTTTTTGAGTTGCTTTATGATGTCCTTTTTATCACTGCTGATCTCATAGGTAGGATTGAAACCATTGGCAATGTCAATGGCCATATCGTCTTTGGGCAGGTCCCGTACGTGGCCATAACTAGAGGCTACTTTAAACTCTTTGCCTAAGTAACCCTCTATTGTTTTGGCCTTTGCCGGAGACTCTACAATCACTAAATTTTTAGCCATAGCAAAAAAAATTCTTTCTATTCTCTAGTTATCTAATATATCAACTTAATTGCAAGTACAGTATTTATAGGTGATCTATACTTACTTAACCCTAAACTTCTGAAATTTATTTCCATTTATAGAAATGAGCAAAGAACTTTTATTAATCAGGCATTCAGATGCTAACGTTGCCTTCCGTGGACAAACCGATGCCGACAGGGAGTTAACCGAGAGTGGTGCTGTGCGGGCCATGCAACTGGCCAACCTGCTTAAGTCCAGGAACTTACAGGCCGATTTGATCCTTAGCAGCACAGCAATTCGCGGAAGACAAACAGCAGAGCTTTTGGGTGAAAAAAACCTCAAGCCGCAGCAAGAAATAATTTTTTCCGATGATATCTATGAATCTTCAGTAAGAATTATGCTTTCGGTGATTACAAATCTGGCTGAAGAACTGCAACGGGTCTATATAGTGGGGCATAATCCGATCCTCACTTACCTGGCTGAGTATGTAACGGGTAATGTTGTAGAAGTGTTAGAACCCTGTGGTGTTTTATGGCTCACAACGGATCAGGAACAATGGAAAGAAGTAACAGCGGGATCCATGCGTTTGAAAGATTACCTGTCTCCATCTATTTTTACGCAGGGTTAATTTAAAAAGAAACATGACAGTTAAAACCAAACAAGAAGCTATACAGCAGTTTGATCCCAATGGGGTGGGTATACAGGGAAGTCTATTTGGGCTGCCTTTTAATCCGGAGCATGCTTCCATTGTCATGATACCAGTTCCCTGGGAGGTGACGGTATCCTATGGAGCAGGCACGGCACAAGGGCCTGGAGCCATCTTTGAGGCAAGCCCTCAGCTCGATCTTTACCAGACAGATATAGCAGATGCCTGGCAAATGGGTATCAGCATGCTGCCTGTTCCGCAGAACTTACACGATAAAAGTACGGCGCTGCGTCAGCTGGCGTCCAAATACATAGAGTCCCTTGAAAACCAGGACCTGGCAGCGCAGCCCACAGAAGTAAAGCAAGTGCCAGCAATGGTAAATGAAGCTGCGGAGGCAATGTGCTTATGGGTAGAGCAACAGGCTACAAGACTTCTCGAGCAGGGCAAAATACCGGGTGTTTTAGGCGGAGATCACAGCACGCCGCTTGGTTTGATCCGTGCTTTGGCCAAACACCACCAGGAAGGGTTTGGGATTTTACAGGTAGATGCCCATGCCGATCTGCGGATAGCTTATGAGGGCTTTACCTATTCACATGCTTCCATTATGTACAATGCGTTGCAGGTTCCCGGTATCCATAAGCTGGTGCAGGTGGGCATTCGTGATATTTGTGGTGAAGAAGTAGGAGTAGCCAAAGATAACCCATCGCGCGTTTCCATCTTCTACGATCGTTATCTCAAGCAGCAGCAGTATAGGGGCAGGAGCTGGCATAGCCTTGTGGAAGAAATAGTAGCGCAATTACCGGATAAAGTTTATCTTAGCTTCGACATTGACGGCCTGGATCCTAAGCTATGCCCCGGAACAGGAACTCCGGTACCGGGTGGTTTTGAATATGAAGAAGCCATGTATCTTATAGAAACCGTAGTGCGCAGTGGCCGCACAATCATTGGTTTTGATCTTTGTGAAGTAGCACCGGGAGAGAGCGAATGGAATGGAAATGTAGGCGCCAGGGTGCTATACCGCATGGCCAATCTTACGGGAGTTTCTCAGGGTTTGCTTTCCTTCTTATAGAATTTGAATTTATAATGTATAAAGCACTGGTATTTTACTGCCAGTGCTTTTTTTGACTCTGTTCACTATCACGTTCAATTTTGTAAGATCAAGTGCCGGATTGCACGGTACCAGCGGTTTTTACCCTTAGTCAAATGATTTATCCATCTAAATAAAAATTAATTGCATTAAAAGAACATTAAATTTGTTTTATTTAAGTCATTTCCTTACATTTGATCTATCAATGCTAAATCTGCCTTTCTGCAATGCAGGCATTAATTAAAAGTATGAAGTATTTATACAAGCCTTTATTTTTCTTTCTGGTATGTTTTTTAATGTCTGGTGGTGTGCTGGCACAAGTAGAAGTGCAGCAACGGGTAGAAAGATATCTTTATACAAACTATACTACCAACAAAACGCTGCTTAGAGAAAATGAGCAGCAGGTAAAGGTGTTGGAAGAGAAATTAGATGCTTACATTCTTACGCTTGACAAAGAAAAACAGCAGCAGATCAGGGAGCAGGAAAAGGAAATGAATCAGTACCTCGCCCGCTTGGAAAAAGTAAAAGATGTTAAGACGCTTCGCCAATTGGTTGAGGAGACAAAGAGCAAGCAAACAGCCAACTTAGATCGCTTTATCAGTAAGGGTTTAGATTCAACACAGGATGCGCTAGAGTGTCATAAAATCATAATCATGAAGCTGGCCGAACTGGAGCTGGTGAGTCTAAAACAGGAAAAGTTACTGGCACTGTTAAAGAACGATCAGTCCAGGTTTAGCTTTATCCAGAACATGATTAAGAACACAACGGTTGAAACCACAGGTGATATAAAAGCTTTTGCGCAGGTGGTAGACAATGAAGTAGATACATTCGAATTATAGGCCACCTGATAAATTAATAAGCAACCGGCTTCAGCAGAAGCCGGTTTTTTTTATGCTTAAATATTCGCCTGGGTTAAGGTAGGAGCATTAGCTTTTTGTACTTTTACAGCCCCAAGTAAAAAAAGGTATGGCTGA
>JASLAE010000219.1 GCA_030147305.1 Cesiribacter sp. | reverse complement strand
TGAGGTATGAAATCAATTTAGTGTCGAATGTATGGACGGGGGAAGAATATAAACAACTTACCTTCACCAATCCCGATGGTAGCACCTTTAAATATTACCAGCGCTAATCCGGTTTAAATACATAAAAGCCTTCTGTAAATGATCAGAAGGCTTTTATGTTTTTAAACCGGATTAGCGCTGGTAATATTTAAAGGTGCTACCATCGGGATTGGTGAAGGTAAGTTGTTTATATTCTTCACCCGTCCATACATTCGACACTAAATTGATTTCATACCTCAGCACCATGCTGCCCGGAGTAACCTCCGTATCTACGCTCTGGCTGGTATCGCATGAGTTATAGAACTTGCTTCTCCAGTAGGTTTCCTGAAAATGGATCTCATTGCTGTTGCGAGGCGTTAGTTTGCCAGTGATATATTCCGCTGAATAAGTAATGCCACATCCAACATAGGGGCCGTGCTCAGCTATGGTCCAGGTATAGTTTCCTTCCTCATCTATTTTCAGACCAAAGCCAGCCTGTGGGTTCATGGTCCAGGGGCTTTCTGCACCCCGTAACCACACGTTTGTTTCCCTGTTGTAAGTCTGTTCATCAATGGCATATCCGTGGCGAAAGCTCCATTCGTCCAGCCACTCACCGGTAAGTGAATACTGTTCTGGTTCGTCAGTTTTTACATAACCCACCCTGAAGTTTTCAAAGC
Source organism: Cesiribacter sp. (assembly GCA_030147305.1). Lineage (GTDB taxonomy): Bacteria > Bacteroidota > Bacteroidia > Cytophagales > Cyclobacteriaceae > Cesiribacter. Next base: position 3,300 of record JASLAE010000219.1, on the reverse strand, counting down.
TGTTGGCTGTTCTAACATCATCGTTGATGTGCGCCCCTTCGCTAGTAAGTGCTACAATCCCCCAGCCCTGTCCGTGCTTAACGTCTGTATGCTGAACAGAAGCCGTTCCGGAAGTACCCACTGCAATATTGGCGCTTACGTTTGTGCCGCCGGTTGAGATTTCGCCACTGCCTGCATAGGATACTTCTGCATAGCTGAGTTTATTCAGTTCGCTTCTGGTGTTGAACAGGATGCCTTTCCAGGCCCCTTGCTCATTTTGATTGCGTGCAGTCAGGATAATTTTGTTGTAACCATCGCCAATGGCATTTAAATAACCACCATTGATTACCTGTACAAGAATACCTGCTTCAAACGCCATGCTGATGCCCGGCGACAGGATCAAACCTGATTCAATCGTCAGATGTTCCCTGATTCGGTAACGGGAACCATCGTTAAAATCAGACCATCTAACCGCTGCCGCTTCGTTGAGGACACCGCCAGTCTCCACGCCATCAAACCCATTATTTCCGGTAAAGTGAGTATTAAAATCAAGCTGATGTACTCGCCGCGCAGGAACGTATATGGCCGGGCCGGAATTATTCTCAAAATAGTTGGCATAAAAGTAGGGCAGCTCCGACATTCCCTGCACAAACATACCATAGCCAGCACCATCGTGGAAAGAAGAGGCGGAGACTTTCAGGGCTGCACCTGAAATTTCATTACCTGCCAGCACCACATTTGCTCTCACATTAGGCAATTCTGGTAAACTACTGCTACCTGCGCCATGTACAAGCACGTGCTCCATTTCGTTTAAAGGGCTGTTGCTAAAAATACCTATGCCTTTCCAGAAACCCTTTGCATAAGTGGTTCCCAACAGGTAGATCCTTTTGTAAGCAGTTCCCTTAGCAATTAAAGCACCTTGTGGGGTGATATTGAGGCTTTTGTCCTGTTCAAACGCTACCCTTACACCCGGTTTTATGGTTAGTTTCGCGGAAACCATCAGGTCTGTGGTGACTATATAATCTGCTATTGCATCATCCTCAAAAATATCTTCCAGCACCAGATCTGTGGTAATAGGCTGGCTTAGGGAAACAGCAGCCGGTTCTTCAGGGTCCTCCGGATCTTCTGTACCTGTAGCAGTAGCTGTAATGGTAAGCGTATCTGTTGCCCAATGCCCGATTTCATTGCTTATTTTAAGCTGTATTACATAACTACCAGCTACATCCGGGGTAAAGGAAGGGGTGGCAGAGACTGCCTGTACCAGGGAAGCTGTGCTATTGTTAGGCTTACTTTTAATTGACCATTCAAAGGTAAAGGTTTTTCCATTTCCATCTTTAGAAGCAGAACCATTGAGGGCAATGCTGTTTCCAATTTGTACCTGTGCATCGGCACCAGCGTGCGCTTGCAACTTGTTTTGCAGTACCGGCGCTGGAGTTTCTTCTTTTTCGCACGCCCATGATCCGAAAAGTATGGACACAATAAGGGCTAGTTGAAATAAGGATTTCATTTCAAAGTTAAATTAAAATTACTGGTAAAGATTAAGGGTTGTTATCCAGCAAAGTCTAGCTACACTATTGCTTAGGATTAGTAGATCAAAAAAACTGCGTTGAAAAAGGCCTTTGTAATCGCTGCTGTTTTATGTTTCTACCGGGTAGACATGAGGTGTTTGAAAAGCGTTGCCTGGGATTTAAAAAATATTTAAATAATTTTTAAAGAAGCAGCCATAATCCTTATAAACCCCTGCTTACCACCTATATCTGCACATTTATCAAAATCATCATCAGGAAAAGAGCTTACAAAGAAATTCGTGGAACGCCTGGACAGTCCACAACAGCCTGAAGCTTTATTTAAAGTTTTAATGAAGCTGGTGGAATCCCCTGCTAAAACTTTGCTCATATAAATAAAAAATCTAACCGCTGCATCTCCCTTGCCTTGACCCGATATTCATAAAAAGCCTCAGCATATCTGCCGAGGCTATTTTGTGAACATTTATTGCATAAAGTCTACATAATGCATGCTGAGCAACAGTATGATTGGCTACTGATACCTGATTCGTCGTTTAACGGCAAATGAGAGACCCAAGGAATAGGGTTTCAGGCCAAAAGGTTCTCTAGCTTTGAAGGTTGACCCCAGGTAATAATTTACCACAGGCATAACTGAGAGCTCGTAATTTTGATAAATGCTCAGGTGATAGGCGGCCCCAAACTGCAGGTTGTAGTTTGTCTGTTCCAGTAAATTATTTTCTGAAGGAAAAGTGGCAGTTTCAACCCAAACCCCATCGATGAACTGCGCTGTTTTGCCTTTCACCAGCACATTAAAGCCCCCGGCGGCGGCAACACTAAAACGCCGATAGCCCTTGTCCCAGAAATAGTATGCAGCTCCCAAACGGCCGCTGGCATAGGCAAAAGTGCTTTGCAGTTGCCTTTGTCCGGTAACATACGTGGGCGTAAGCCTTATCTGGCCATCTTCAGTCACCGTTCTTGTAAAGGAAGCAACCTCACCGCCAGTGTATGTATAGGCAACACTTTCCTTTAGCCTTAAAAAGCTCAAACTGGTTTCCAGCTGAAGCCGCGGACTTACGGATTTACTCACGCTTAGCCCCATATCATAACCAACACGATCTTTTGCCTGCGTATCCGTATTAACTTCGGTGATTAAAACTTCATCTGTAGTGTTTGGCCTAAAAGCCTTATAGGCGTAACGTGGGGCAAAGAAAACGCCCAGGCTCCACTCCCGTTGCGGCCTTGCAGCTGCAGGCGGTACTACTGACGACTCGCTTTCCTCCAAAACAGAATCTGCGGAAACAGGTAAAGGATCTACAGTAACCACCCATGTTGCACTGGCCAGTACGGGTTTTTTGGCAGCGATGGCTGGTAACAGTAAAGCATCGGATAAAACTGGCAGTTCACGTTCCGGCATTGCATTACCTTCTTCATGAATTGGGATGGACTGCAATTCATGCTCATTCTGCTGTGTTCCTGGTACAGGCTGTGCCGCCGATCTGATTGCTACATCAGCCAGGGGCATACTCTTTGCAACCTGATCTTGGGCAGGAGTTCTATCTGTTGCAGTGCCAACAGTCACTGTTTGTTTTTCTGCAGCTGCTTTTTTCACACCTTTTATACCAGAAGTTTTGTCGGCTGCACTTATGCCTGCAAGCGCCTGATCCTGCAAGGTTGTGCTGCCTGCCACTGATTTTGGGTTATTGTCGGCATTTTCGGGTTGAGGCTGCAGATGTTCCGGTGCCTTGGAAAGTACTGCCTTGGCTGTTGCATCCTGCAGGATGCGCTCCTCAGAACTATATATCCGGGCTTTTTCTTC
>JASLAE010000184.1 GCA_030147305.1 Cesiribacter sp. | reverse complement strand
GTTCTGGCTTGGCTATACAGGCGCGGGTATGGTACATGAAGGCAACTATTTTACCAGGATCTACACCCCTGGTTTTACCGATGCTGCTGGCATAAAAGAGCTTTCGCAATTGCCTATGCCTGCAGGGGTAGAATGGGGCAATGCCGTTGTGGCCGATTCAGCAGCAGGATATTTATATATCTATGGTCAGGTAAGGGACTGGATTGTTAACAAGCCATTGGTAGCAAGGGTCTCTATGGAAAAGGATATCACTGACCCCTGGGAGTTTTTTGATGGCAGTGGCTGGACAGAAGATCATGCGGCGGCGCAGCGACTCATGCCAAACTCAACAGATTATGTTTCCCCCAGTTTTAGTGTGATTAAACTGCAGGATAAGTATTATATGATCTCTCAGGACATTGGTTTTTTAACCTGTGGTTATGGAAGAGAAATCTACTCCTGGGAGAGCGATGCGCCGCAGGGGCCTTTCATTAACAAAAAATTGTTATACACCATCGAGGACCAATACCGGGGAGAATATTGGGTCACTTATAATGCTACTGCACATCCGCAGTTTATTAGGAACAATGAGCTGCTGATCTCATACAATGTCAATGGTTTTGCTAATAATGGGGTAGAAGGTGTAAGTTGCCAGAATGAATGCCTGGACGCCTTTCGGGATAGAAGAAATGCAGATGGCTACCGGCCCAAATTCATCCGGGTACCGCTAACTTACATAGACCCTTCCTTAAATGTGCCAGACCGTTATTTCCCGGAAACAGAACCAAATGGTTTACCTGCCGGCTACCAGCCCCTGGAGCATGTACGTGTTTATCCCAATCCTGCAAATGATGATCGTTTTATCATAGAAGTTAACGATCCTGAAGTAACCGGTAAAATGGAGGTGCAGGTAAGAGATCTGCAGGGTAAGCTCATGCTGAAGGCTCCGATAATAGGCACTAGCACAACACTGCAAATGAAAAGCAGGGGAATGTTTCTGGTCTATGTGATTGCCGGCCATAAAATGAGCATCTCCAAGATCATTCTTCAATAACCATTAAGCATTTCAATTGGCATTCCATAGAAATAAGTGGCACTGATAACTCAGTTGCTTACCGGTTGTATTAACAGGTAACCGGGGTGCCTGCCCAATACTTTTTACTTTCCCAGCGCATTTTTTGCAACGGCTTTTGCCAGGACAGTTTGTTGGATGTACCAAATGACCAGCCGCCACCACGGCAAATCCTATCATGATTTGAAGGGAGCCTAGCTGCATTACTAATTTTCGCAAACGTTTGAAAAAATATGGTCGAATGCTTTTGTAGCTCAGGTTTTTTTCTCAAATTGGCTTTGTCCATATGTAGGTACATAGCTATTTTTTCTACTGGCTACAGCATAGGGAATCTATAAGTCTGAATTGACAAGGTCTGAGCATTGCAGGAAGACTTATTTTATCATCTGAATTGATTCTAATTATAATTTCATGAAAAGGTTGCTGCTAATCGGTTTGTTGTTCTGTTGGCTTGTGCCCCAGGTAGGCGCGCAGCAACAGGTAACGGGAAAGGTAAGGGACGCTGCTACCGGAGAGTCTTTGCCTGGTGTTAATATTTTGGTGAAAGGTGCTGCAGGGGTAGGAACAACCACAGACCTTGAGGGTAATTACCGGATTGCTGTGGGCCCGGAAGCCACGCTCGTCTTTTCGTTTGTTGGCTATCTTTCTTCCGAAGAATTGGTAGGCAATAAGACAACCCTGGATGTTGCCCTAACACCAGATTTAGAACAGCTGGACGAAGTGGTGGTCATTGGGTATGGCACGGTAAAAAAATCCGACCTCACCGGCTCTGTTTCCTCGATAAAGGCCGATGAACTTAAGGCTGTTCCTGTTACTTCATTCGACCAGGCATTGCAGGGTAGGGCAGCAGGTGTGCAGGTGGTGCAGACAACAGGAGCACCAGGTGGCGAAACAAACATCCGCATCCGCGGCACAAGTTCCGTGGCGGCTAGTAGCGAACCCTTGTATGTGATTGATGGCATGCTCATCAATAGCAATGGCGACGAAATGTCAATTGGCGGGCGGGGACCGCGCATTGGCGCGCTTTCTACAATAAACCCCAATGATATTGAATCAATAGAAGTATTGAAGGATGCTTCTGCCACTGCCATATATGGTTCCAGGGGCGCTAATGGAGTTGTGCTAATCACCACCAAAAAAGGAAAAGCAGGCAAAGGCACTATTAATTTTGAAAGCTATTACGGTGTGCAGGAAGTGGCGAATAAGCTGGATCTCTTAAATGCCGCACAATTCGCCGAATTGGTTAACGATGCCAATATAAATGCTGGCCGTATGCCCGTTTATTTAAACCCCGATCGCTTAGGAGAGGGAACAGACTGGCAGGAAGAGCTTTTCCAGTCGGCGCCCATTGCCAATTATCAGATCTCTTTCACTGGTGGAACCGACAAGACCCGATATGCCGTTTCCGGTGGTTATTTTACCCAGGATGGCATTGTTATTGGCTCAGATTTCGATCGGTATTCTTTTCGGGTTAATCTGGATACAGACATAACTAATCGCCTAACCATAGGCAGCAACCTGTCTTATAACAGGCTTTCCTCAAATGGTGTACTCACTGGTCCTGGTACTATTGTACCAGGCGTTATTACCAATGCCCTGCAGTTTAATCCTTTAGAGCCGGTTTATAATCCGGATGAGCCACTGGGTTATACGTATGAACACAAACTTAAAGCTGGTATTGCCAATCCGGTAGCAGAAGCCCGGGAGTATGAATCTACCACCAACACCTCCAGGATACTGGGTAATTTCTCTGCCCAATACAAAATCATTGAAGGGCTCTCTTTGCGGTCTAGCTTGGGCATAGATGGGTTATCGACAAAGTCTAACACATTTGGGCCGGATGGCCTGAAAAGAACAGAAGGCAGCAAAGGAGAAGCAAGTGTCTCTACCCTGGAGGCCCTTACCTGGCTTAATACCAATACTATTGATTTCAACAAAGATATCAATGAGCGGCATTCAATAAACGTACTGGCTGGTTTTGAGCTGCAGAAGTTCAGGAACGAATCGCTGGGCGCATTTGCTTTCGGTTTTAGCGATCCACGCACAGGATGGCACAACCTGGGTGCGGCATCAAATCCGCAGAACCCCGGCAATGGAGAATTGGACTGGAGCATGCTTTCTTACCTGGGCAGGATCAATTATTCGCTCAATAATAAGTATTTGATCACGCTCTCTGGCCGTATAGATGGGTCTTCAAAGTTTGCAGAAGGTAACAAGTATGGATACTTTCCATCGGGAGCTGTTGCCTGGAAGGTGATTGAAGAACCTTTCATGCAGAACATAGATTTTATCTACGACCTGAAGCTTAGAGCCAGCTATGGCTGGACCGGTAATCAGTCTATTCCGCCTTATGGTTCACTGGCACTGATTACCCCCTTTGGGGAAGGTGTCTTTAACAGTGGCTCTGGTTCTGTGGTGTATCGTGGGCAGGAACCCCTTTCTTATCCAAACAGAGGACTAAAATGGGAAACTACCCAACAAACCAGCCTTGGCCTGGACCTGGCCATCCTGAAGGGACGGATAGAGTTTACAGCAGAAGCATACCATAAAAATACAGTAGACCTGTTGCTGCAAACGCCAATTCCTTATACCTCTGGCTTTGGCAGCACATTACTTAACGTAGGCAATGTTCAGAACAGGGGCTTCGATCTGTCAGTGAATTCTGCCAATCTATCTGGTAAACTTGGCTGGAATACTTCTCTTAACTTTTCTATTAACAGAAATGAAATAACTAACCTGGCCCGAGAAGAGGATATTAATCTTGGCTTTGGTGGGAATATTTTGCGGGAGGGCGAGCCTATTGGCACCTTCTTCGGCTACGAATTTGATGGTATTTTCCAGAGCGATGCCGAAGCTGCAGCAAGCCCTGTAATTGTTGGGCAGCAGCCAGCTGCCGGAGATCGCCGCTATCGTGATATCAGTGGACCTGAGGGTGTCTCCGACGGTATTATCAACGACTTTGACAGAACAATTATCGGTTCTGCCCAACCCGATTTTACCTGGGGCCTTAATAACGAAGTTTCCTATCGCAATTTCACCTTATCCTTTTTCTTTCAGGGATCGCAGGGAAATGAAATGGCCAATATGAACCTGATCAATCTTGAGAATGTAAACGGACAGCAAAACGTGCTGGCAGAAGCAGGACTGAACCGCTGGACGCCTGAAAATCCCAGCAATCGTTATGCCCGTGCACTGGCAACCGCCACAGACAATGTATTTTCTTCCAGGTTTATAGAAGACGCCTCATACGTACGCCTCAAGAACCTTACGCTGGGCTATACATTACCGGCTTCATTGCTGGGAAGAATTAAAGTGAGCAACCTCAGAATTTACGCAAGTGCAACCAACCTCTGGACCCTCACAGACTATAGCGGCTATGATCCAGAAGGCAATGCTTATGGATATACCACCAACCTGGTTGGGGTAGATGATGGTAATTACCCGCAATCCAAAACTTACCTGCTGGGTATTAATCTGGGTTTTTAAATGTAGCAGATTCACCACATGAAAAAAGAGCATTACATCATAAACTGGCCAAAGTTAGGGCTGTGCCTGTTGCTCGGCCTGGGTATTTCCATTACTGGTTGTGAGGATTTTCTGGAAGAAAACCCTCAGGACAGGGTGGCCCAAAGTAATTTCTATACAAACGCACAGGATGCAGAGGCTGCTGTCAATGCCATTTATGCCTATCTGGGTTCTTACTCAACAGGTAGCACTGCCGGTATTTACCACAGTACCTTCTGGATTACAACAGGGCTTGCCTCCGACGAAATGGTTAACAACCAGCTGGGTACCCTCTGGAACGATGAGCTTGGTACTTTTACCTATAATGCTGAAAATGCAAACATGCTGGAGATCTGGCAGATGCATTACAAAACCATTAGCCTGGCTAACATTGCCATTGAAAGAATTCCGCTTATTACAATGGACGAAACGCTGAGGGACAGGCTGGTAAACGAAGCGAAGTTCTTGAGAGGCTTGTTGTATTTTAATCTGGTGAGAATGTACGGCAAAGTTCCGCTCTTGCTAAGTGAAGAAAATCCACTGACCCCGGAAGCCGCCGAAGTAGATGCTGTTTACGCCCAGATTATTCAGGACCTTACCGATGCGGAAGCCTTACCTGCTGACGGCAGTATACAGGAGGGGCGTGCTACGCAGGGGGCGGCAAAAGCCCTGCTTTCTAAAGTTTACCTCACCATGGGAGATTATGCAAATGCATCTACGAAGGCCCTGGAGGTTATCAATTCAGGTACTTATGCTTTGTGGGACGATTTCGCAGATGTGTTTAAGCTTTCGAGCAGGGGAGGTAAAGAAGCTATTTTCTCGGTAGGTTTTGGCGATGCCGACGGTGCTATTTCATTTTGGGAAGTAGGTCAGTTTAATGTTAGGCTTTTGCCGGCAGAGCTTACCCGTTACCGGGCCATTGTTAGCAATACCCATGGCTGGCAGGTAGCGACCGAAGACCTGTATGAAAGTTTTGATGAGGAAGACGAGCGCAAAGCAGTAACTTTTATGACGGAGCTGGTGGCTGACAATGGAGATATAATTGAGCTCAGTAAAATTCATATTCAAAAGTTTTGGGATAGTGAGGCAGACCCAACTGCTGGAGGCTCTTTCAACGATTTTCCAGTGATTCGTTATGCAGAGGTGCTTTTGATCTATGCCGAGGCACAGGCAGAATTAGGCAATTTTGGTGTGGCCAATGAATACCTGAACATAGTAAGAAACAGAGCCAACCTGCCAGCTGTAGACATCAATAACATAGAAGCTTTTAGGGAAGCGGTGCTGCTGGAAAGACGAAAAGAGTTTGTGGCAGAGGGTCAGCGCTGGTTTGATCTGGTACGGACCGGCACGCTGGAAGAAAAAGTACAGGAAGCAAAAGGAATAGATGTAAACCCAATCTACAATCTGTTTCCCGTTCCCCAGCGTGAGCGCAATGTAAACCCCAACCTACCACAGAATACAGGTTATTAAGTAAGAATCTTTTATACCGTTTAATGCAAACATTATGAAACCAATCAATCGCTTTTTTAAGTACAGCTTGTTCCTTTGTGCTGCTGCGCTGTATACAGGCTGCGGCTCCGATGATGATGAACCTGCACCAGATACCTCAGTAAGTCTTTCCCTTACCGGTACAGGGCTGGAGAACACGGGCACCGGTCAGTATCGCTACGAAGTAGAGACCGGTAATCAGGTAAGCCTTACCGTAGACATGCAGTCTGAGACTGAATTGGAGGAGCTGACCATCACAAAAACAGTGAACAATGCAGCAGATCCTACTTTTGGCACCAATGGCACCATGACAGTTCCTGCTACAGGAGAGGATTTTGATTATACCTTTAACTACACCCCCGTGGAAGCAGATGTAGATAAATTAGTTGGTTTTAGCTTTAAGGGAACCAACACCAGTGGAACTTCAGAAACAGTTGATTTGACCCTGGTAGTAACTTTATCTCCATTGGACAACATTCCTACAAAGCGCTGGACGCTTACCTCCGTTTATTGGGTAAATGAAGATTCCGAAGAGATCAGAGAATGCCAGCAGGATGACTCATGGCTGCTGAATGCAGATGGCACCATTGATGTAGAGTATGGCGAGAATACCGGTACAGGCGACTGCCAGTTTGATGGTTTCGTAGTTTGGGAAACATGGGAAATTACTGAAGAGGATGGCGTGCAGTATTTTACCCGCACGGGCTTTAGCATATTCGATCCAGAAACCCCTGTTGTTGATACCTTTATCATCAATGAGCTGACTACAGAAAGCATGGAGCTGCAGCAAACAGTAGACCTTTCTGACTTAGGCGGAGATCCTGATCAAACCTTCATCTACACTTATACCGCTGGTCCCAGGTAGTAGTGCCCCAACATTAAATTTTACTATCCCCCTGGTATGGCCGGGGGGATTTTTTTGTGCCGGGAATAGAATTTTAAGCGCCATACAAATTTCAGGAGAATGGAGGGGCAATAAACTGTACCGTTATAATGTTGTTGTATGTAGTTAAGGGGCCGCACCAAAAGAAAAAGCCCTTCAGCGTGTGCTAAAGGGCTTCTGTGACCTTGTCAGGATTCAAACCTGAAACCTTCTGATCCGTAGTCAGATGCTCTATTCAGTTGAGCTACAAGGCCATTTTTCCTCGTTTGGGAATGCAAATATACGTAACTGTTTTTTATCTGCAAACAGAAGCGTGCAACCTTTAAAAAAAATTTTAACTTTGCCCCATCACGACTATTTTTATCGAATGAAAAACTATGCTCTTATCGCTCTGGCCTTCTTGCTGCTAAGCACGCCAGTTTTAGCGCAGGAAACTGCAGAACAACAAACAACTACTACTAACAAGCCAGGCAAAACATATCAGCCCGATGTAAGAGGATCGCTACTCTTTGCCGTTGGGTTAAACGTGCTTTCCAATGCACCGGCACAATTTGATCTTAAGACCTGGGGTTCTAAAAGTGTTAACCTGTACTATCTGTACGATATCAACCTGGGCAGCAGCAGTTTTTCATTCCATCCGGGCATTGGGCTAGGCTTCGAAAAATATGAACTGGATAGCAGGCTAACGCCAACCTACAGTGCAGTGGATGGTGAAAACGTACTGATCCTGGATTCACTGCAGAACGTTTATGGCTCCGGCACCTATAAGAAAAACAGGCTGGGCGCTAACTATATAGATGTGCCCCTTGAATTTAGCTGGGTGAGCAATAAAACCAATCCAAAGGGTGGCTTTGAAGTAGCCCTTGGGGGTAAGGTAGGAGTACTCTACGGCTCTCAGATGAAGATGAAATACACTGTGGGCGACGATACCCGCAAAGACAAATTAAAACGTGACTGGAACCTTAATCCATTTCGTTACAGTGCCCATGCCAGGGTAGGCTACTCAAGTTTTAACCTCTACTTCGAATACCAGTTGTCGGATCTGTTCGATGTTGGCGAAGGGCCACGCTTACCGAGCAGAGCAAATGCAACCGCTCCGGTTCAGTACAATGCGTTTCCAGACAATGTTACCAACTGGCGGGTAGGGCTGGCCATCGATCTTTTCTAATAACTCCTCTTATCTATATTAAAGCCCCATGAACCAGCTGTTCCATGGGGCTTTTTTACTTTGCCTTGCATTTACTTTTACAGCACGCATCAGCCTGCGGATGATGCATGCGTGCACCGGCTAATTATCTGCCATGGTACTGTGGCTTGCGCTTTTGCAGAAAGGCAGTTACACCTTCTTTATGGTCTGCTGTGTTGCCTGCAATTTCCTGGCAGTAGGCTTCATAATCCAGCATTTCATCCAGCGTAGCCGTTTGGGCCTTGTTAAGCATTTTTTTGATCATTCCAATGGCTTTGGTTGGGGCTGCCTGGTAGTATTGTATATAGGCCTCAACAGCGGCATCGAGCTGGTCATGGGGTACTACTTTGTTGATCATGCCCCAATCGAAGGCCTGCTGTGCGGTAAGCCGGCTGCCCATGGTGCAGAGCTCAAAAGCTCGGGCCGGACTTACCGTTTTAGGCAGAAAATAGCTGGAGCCACTATCGGGCACCAGGCCTATGTTTACAAATACCTCTATCAGCGTTGCCTGCTCAGAAGCTACAATAATATCGCAGGCCAGGGCCAGCGAGCAACCAGCGCCAGCAGCTACGCCGTTTAACCGACATACAATGGGCTTGGGCAGTTCACGCATGGCCTTGATCAGGGGATTATAACGCCGGCGCACAGATTCTATAAAGCTGCGCTGCGGATCGGCCTGTGATGCTTTTAGATCCTGGCCGGAGCCAAAAGCCTTGCCTTCGCCGGTCAGTACAACCACTCTTATTTCATCATCGCGCCGAATTTGCTTAAAAGCATCCTGTAGTTCATAAGTAAGCTCATTGTTGAATGCATTATATACTTCCGGGCGATTCATGGTAAGGCGCAACACGCCGCCTTCTTTTTCATACTTTAAAAACTGATACATGAGGTAAAAAAGTAATTTTTGGCTGTTTAGTATAATCAAAGGAAATTAATGCTTTTAAACGCATTATTCTAAATAAGGATATAGAATTTTAAAGATGCCCAGGCAGATGATAAAGCCTGTAAACCATCCTACCCATACTTCTGCAGGTTTATGATGCTGCAGATATAAACGAGCCCACATAACCGCGCCGGAAAGCAGCACAAGAATTATCAGGGGGTAGATCAGGGTAGGGTTCTGGTAGTGCTGTGCAAGACCGGTCATAAAGCCTGTAACACCCCCGGCGGCAATGCCATGCGCACTTATTTTCCAGTACAGGCTAACGGCAGTCATTACAATGAGGCTTAGGGTAATTCCGGCAATGGCTAAATTTACAAATGGCAGATGCGGAAAAGTTCTGAAGAAGAAAGCTGTAATGACCAGGTAAATGGCTGTAACAAATAGGAACGGTAACCTCCTGTCCTCGCGCCGGGTCATGGTTAGGCTGGAAATATTGCCAAACATGCGCATGGTAAAAACGCTGAGGGCTGGTATGGCAAAAGTGGTTAGGAAGAGCAGGCCCATTAACTGCCAGCGAATCTCCTGTGCATTTACCAGCATAAGCTCAGGGGCAAAAATTATCACCAGCCCAAACATAAGGGAGGGCAGGGGGAGGGGGTGCATCAGGAAAGAGATGGCCCAGGCCAGCAAAACCAAAGGCTCCTTTTTGCCCGCAGGATAATGCCCGGGGGCTGCCGGTTCGAGCCGTTGAGAAGGATCTTCGTGAATGGATTGCTCTGTAGGATTCAAAATTAAAGCTCTTTACGCAGGCGGGCCACAGGTAGGCCTAATTGTTCCCGATATTTAGCAACGGTTCTGCGGGCAATCTGGTATCCTTTGTCATTCAACATCTTTTCCAGCTTGTCGTCAGAGAGTGGCTTTTTCTTGTTCTCCTGGTCAATCATATCTTTCAGGACCTGCTTTACTTCCCGGCTGCTTACATCTTCGCCGGACTCGGTAGAGATACCTTCAGAGAAAAAGTACTTCAGTTGAATCACACCAAATTCTGTCTGCACCGATTTGCTGCTGGCTACGCGCGAGATCGTACTGATGTCCATCCCTACACGATCGGCAATGTCTTTCAAGATCATGGGGCGCAGCTTGGTTTCATCACCTTCCAGGAAATATTCATACTGATAGTCCAGGATCGCACCCATGACATTCAGCAGGGTATGCTGTCGCTGCCGGATGGCATCAATAAACCAGCGTGCCGAGTCCAGTTTCTGCTTTACAAAGCTGACGGTTTCTTTTAGTTTCTTGTCTTTTTTATTGCTCTTATCGTAGGTGTCCAGCATTTCGGCATATGAGCGGCTAATGCGCAGGTCAGGGGCATTGCGGCCGTTGAGCGTAAGCTCCAGCTTGCCGTTGTTGTTGGTAATAATGAAGTCGGGAATGATATACTGCGAGCGCACATTTGAGCCTGCCGCTGCACCACCCGGTTTAGGGTTGAGGCGTGTGATGACTTCTATGGCAGATTTCAGCTCTTCTTCTGATTCAAGCCCCAGCCGCTTCAGTATTTTTTTATAGTGCTTTTTAGTGAATTCTTCAAAATGGTCTTCAATCAGTCGGGTAGCCAGGTGCACGGCCTCGGTAGGCTCTCTGCGCCGCAGCTGCAGCAGCAGGCACTCCCGCAGATCACGGGCGGCGATGCCAGGGGGGTCAAACTCCTGAACCAGGTGAAGCAACTGCTCCAGCTCCTCCTCATCGGTTCTTATGTTTTGTGAAAAAGCCAGGTCATTGGCAATGGCATCCAGCTCCCGGCGTATATAACCATCTGGTTCTATGCTGCCAATCAATTGCTGGGCAATGGCTTCCTGGCGTTCATCCAGGCCCAGGAAGCCCAGCTGAGATAAGAGTTGCTCTGTAAGGCTGCTGCCGGCAGCCAGGGGCATGTCACGTTCTTCCTCATCGCCTGGTCCGTCGCCCTGCATTTTGTAGCCGGCATAATCGTCGTCGCGCAGGTAATCGCTTACATCCAGGTCGTCCTTCAGCCGGTCTCCTTCATCTCCCTCACTGCTAAAATCATCATCTTCACTCGTGGAAGCAGGTTCCTCGTAGCTGTCATCAGGACCCTCCTCGAGGGCTGGATTGCTCTCCAGCTCTTCTTCAATGCGTGAATCCAGCTCAGCAGTAGGTACTTGCAGCAGCTTAATAAACTGTATCTGCTGGGGAGACAGCTTCTGGGTGAGCGTTTGGCTTAGCTTCAGTTTTTGCATACAGGCCCTTCTCTATAAAAATCTTCTCTGCTGTGGGTAAAATTATAAAAATTCCTGACTCTCTTCCGCACAATTCCGGCTGGTCTGCTGGTTTCTGCCAAAAAGAGTGTTTGTTTTATACCAGCCTCCGCCATGATGGCCCTGGCCAATGGCCAGTTCATAGCTCTGTTACGATAAATTCATGCTGAGGCTGATTTTATAATATAACGAATGAGCGGGCTTAAGTTTGCTGAATTATTCAAAGCTTTAGTAATATTGCAACAAGAGGAATAACATTGTGGAAGTGACTAAACGAATTGAAATAGAAAAGTTGCTGCAGAGCCAGGAAACGGGCCGGCAGGTAATTGCCAAAGGCTGGGTACGTAACAAACGCGACAACAAGCATGTATTTTTCGTTACGCTCAACGATGGCTCATGCCTGCAAAGCCTTCAGGTTGTGGTAGATCCGGCTAAAACGCCGGAAGAGGTACTGCGCAAAATTACGGTTGGTGCTGCATTATCCGTTACCGGGGTGCTGGTGCCTTCCCAGGGAAAGGGGCAAAGCGTAGAACTGCAAGCTGCCGAAGTGATTGTGTTAGGCGAAGCAGATCCTGAAAAATACCCTATTCAGCCTAAAAAGCATTCCCTTGAGTTTTTACGGGAAAAAGCACACCTGCGCATGCGCACCAATACTTTTGGTGCCATATTTCGCATTCGCCACCACCTGCAATTTGCCATTCACCAGTTTTTTAACGAGCAGGGCTTCTTCAACCTGCATACTCCCATCATCACCGCCTCCGATGCCGAGGGTGCCGGAGAGATGTTTCAGGTAACAACGCTGGACTTAAAAAACCTGCCCCGCACAGAAGCAGGAGCCATAGATTTTAAGCAGGATTTTTTTGAAAAGGCTACTAACCTTACCGTGAGCGGGCAGCTGGAGGGGGAGCTGGGCGCCCTGGCACTTGGTAAAATTTACACCTTTGGCCCTACTTTCCGGGCCGAGAACTCCAACACCAGTCGCCACCTGGCCGAGTTCTGGATGATAGAGCCCGAAGTGGCCTTTTACGAGTTGGATGACAATATGGACCTTGCAGAAAGCATGCTAAAGTATGTGATCCGCTATGCCCTGGAGCATTGCCGCGAAGATCTGGCATTTCTGGCTCAGCGCGCCGATGAGGAGGATAAGCAAAAGCCCCAGCAAGAACGCAATGAGTTAGGCTTATTGGAGCGCCTGCAATTTGTGCTTGAAAATGCCTTTGAGCGCATTACTTATACTGAGGCCATAGAGATCCTGCGCAACTCGCAGCATAACCGCAAAAAGAAGTTCCAGTACACCATTGATGCCTGGGGAGCCGATCTGCAGAGTGAGCATGAGCGTTACCTGGTAGAGAAACACTTTAAAAAGCCGGTTATTCTTTATAACTATCCGGCAGCGATCAAAGCCTTTTACATGCGCCACAACGATGAGGATAACACCGTGCGGGCCATGGATATTCTTTTTCCGGGCATTGGAGAGATTGTTGGCGGCTCACAGCGCGAAGAGCGTTACGAGCAGTTAAAGGAGCGTGCGGAAGCCATGGGCATTGAACCTGAAGCGCTTTGGTGGTATCTGGAGACGCGCAGGTTTGGTACCGTACCCCACAGTGGGTTTGGTTTGGGCTTTGAGCGCCTGATGCTATTTGTTACGGGTATGACCAACATACGCGATGTAATACCCTTCCCGCGCTTCCCGGGCAGTGCCGAGTTCTAATGTAAAGGAACTTATTTAACCATAGGTAGCTGCGGATTCTAACCTGTGTCGGTATACAAAAAGCACCAGCAGTTTTGCTGGTGCTTTTTTATATTATTCTCTTCTGAGTGCATTCAATGAATAAACTGGTGGTTGATTTAGGTGCTGTTTTGGCCCAAACTGATTTTTTATTTGTCCGGCCGCTCACTACTTTGCTGCTATAGTTTTTCTCGCTCCTTTATGGCTTTTCGTTTTCCTTCGCTGGATTACCTGTACGCACAGATCAGGGTCTCATTCCTGCGTTTTCCACTCACCATTCTTTCAGCCTCCATTGGTATTGTTTTAGCGATATACCTGATTGAAACAGACGAGCAGCAGTTTAATCGCTTTCCGTTCATCAATGCCATGTTATGTGCCGCCCTTGGTATACCCCTGTATTTTTGTGTTGCCCTTTTCTCAGAACGACAGCATTTACGCACCCGTACCAGTATTACAGCACAGCTGATGGCTACGGCTTTGTTGATAGGTATTTATTTTACCCTGCCAGATGCCGATACCACTCATAACACCGCACTACCATATATTCGCTATGCTATTTACAATATCATAGTTCACCTGCTGGTTTCTTTTATACCCTTTTTATATACACAGCAGCTGAACGGATTTTGGAATTATAATAAGACGCTGTTTCTGCGCTTTTTAGTAGCGCTTATTTATTCGGGCTTTCTCTATGCAGGCCTGATGATGGCATTGCTAGCCCTGAAACTCCTTTTTGATGTAAAAATTGAAGAACAGCTTTTTGCCGAACTGTTCGTGGTAATATTTGGGCTGTTTAATACCTGGTTCTTTCTGGCAGGCGTTCCTGCTGATTTTGAGCAGCTGGATCTAAATACCAATTACCCACGAGGATTAAAAGTGTTTGTGCAGTACGTGTTGCTTCCTTTGCTGCTCTTGTACCTGCTTATTCTCTATGGCTACGGCTTTAAGATTATCTTCAGCTGGAACTGGCCCAAGGGCATTGTTTCTTACCTGATTATGTGTGTGTCAGTGCTGGGCATTCTAACCCTTTTGCTGATACATCCTTATGCCCTGCAAGCCGAAAACCGGTGGATCAAAAGAGTGAGTAAAGGCTATTACCTGCTGCTGCTGCCCCTGCTTGTTTTATTATTTCTGGCCATTGGCATGCGGCTGTCAGACTATGGCATCACCATTAACCGCTATATAATTGTAGCTATTGGGATTTGGCTAACAGTGGTAAGTCTTTATTTTCTCTCCGGGAAGAGCAACATAAAATTTGTGCCCATGTCACTGGCTGCCTTGCTACTGCTGATCTCGGTGGGTCCCTGGAGTTTGTTTGCAGTGAGTGAACGGAGCCAGGTTAACCGGCTGGAGGCCGTTCTTCAGAACAATAACATGTTAACTTCAGGCAGGATAGCGCGTGAAGTTAGCTGGGTAAAAGATTCCCTGCCCACCTTCCATGCTGCGGAGTTAACTCAGAATGATGGAATCCTGACGGATTCTTTGCACAACGAGGTAATGTCCATCATCAATTATTTAGATAACTACCACGGATTTAAAGCCATTCAGCCCTGGTACAGGCAAAATCTGGATTCAATGATTACGGTTGCAGAGGCCGATACCAGCCAGGATCACTGGAACAGACCGGATGAAGCAATGGTGTATATGCAGAGCCTTGGCATTCCTTACCGATATAAAAGCAAAAATGAAACAGACTGGGAATATTACCATTACAATTCCATCGGGAGCGAAGTTTTGGACATTAGCGGTTACGATAAAATTGTTTTTCTGGATCAGCTCTATGCTTACGAAGCCATAGATACCGACAATACTCAGAGGTTGTACCAGCAGACTGTAGAGGCAAATGGTATAGATTACCATATCTCATATGCACCGGCTGCATCGGATTGGCTCACTATTATTACCCAGGGTGATACACTTCAATTTGCGATAGGTCCGTTCATCAAACAACTTACAGGTAAATATCCGGTTCATAGCAGGGAAAACATACCTGCGAATGCAATGAGCCTCTTGCCGAAGCAAGACAGTAACGGCTATAAGCTTGTTTTTGATAGAATTGGCTTTACAAAAGAGGCCGATTCCCTGGTAGTTAATCACATAAACGGAAAGCTACTGGTGAGGGAGCGGAAATAAAATAATTAAACCCTAAACCCCTATCAATTAATAGGTAGCGGAGAAAAAGCACTTCTATTTTTCCGGAAGTTTACCCTACCAGATAACACCTGTTTATTTCTTAAAACGCTTCTGTAATCTCCAGATAAAAACCGCTGGTATCTTTGCCCCAGCCATAATCCAGACGGATATTTACCCGTTCAGCTTCGTTTATGAGAAAGCGCAGGCCCAATCCATATGAGGGCTTTACCTCGGCCAGTTCAAAGGCATCTATGGAGGGCGCCACTTCACCCAGGCCTGCAAAAGCTACGGCACCTATACGCCAGAAGAGTGGCGCCCGGTATTCTGCCTGTACTGCCACGTGTTGCTTGTCGCGGTAGCGGCCCTCGTAATATCCGCGCATGATGCGGTCTCCCCCCAGCTCGGGCAGCTGCAGAAAAGGCACATCGCCGGTGGTGAGGCGGGCAATGCCCTGCAGTGCCAGCACATGATTTTTTTTATTGAGCCTGTAGTAGCGGCGGGCATCCAGATTAAAGCGGGAAAAGCGGTATTCACTGCCAAACATACGTCCGTTGAAGGTGGTGCTTACTTCCAGATAAGAGCCTTTATAAGGGTTTACTACAATATCGCGGGTATCGTATGCAGCCACCAGTCCCATGCCTGAGGCCCGGTAACCCTGCCAGCCACTGGGTTTTGTGGTTTCCAGCAGACCTTCCGGTGTCGGGGTTACATTAAAAACCTGGTAGTAATTCCATTGCACACCGCCAAAAATAGCCGGGCTAAGCTTTTTCATGAATTTGTTTTCCAGCCTCACCAGCGTATAATCTACCAGCTCTTCGTTGGTATCGGGCAGGGTATTGCCGATGCCATAATAAAACTCTGGAAATTTAAAGTAGGCAATGTTGCCCTGAAGCGTGTAGCGGTCTTCCTTAAAAAAGATGGTGTAGCGCGGTGAGAAAAGCAGCTGCTTGTTTTGGGTGTAGAGCAGGTAAGCCTGTATGTTTGAGGTGCGCGTAAGTGTGTCGGCGCCTTTGGGTTTAAAAAGATGCATGCCCAGTGCACCAAAGCCCAACCTGGTTTCTGGAGAATAGTACAGCACCGGAAGGGCAACCCAGCTTCCTTTTTGTTTTACAGTTGTTGTATCTGTATCATTCGCATAACACTGGAATGATATACACATCCCTAACATTATGATGCAAATAAGGAGCGTATGGCTTTTCATGGGGTAGGCAGCAGGGCAAGCTGCTGACGCATAGTTAATGTCCGTAAATTTTGCACATAAAAAAAGGCCTGAATCCCTTCAGGCCTTAAAATCTTATAGTTTACTTGGTCAATGTTATTTCTTCAGGAATCTGTAAGCACGTTTATAGGTGCTGTTTTGGTCCTTTAGGGTTAGAAAATAATAGCCAGG
>JASLAE010000169.1 GCA_030147305.1 Cesiribacter sp. | reverse complement strand
TTTTCAGGGGGTGCCGCTGTGCATTGGCTTCTTTCTTCTGGTCATTACTCAGCAGCTTACTGGCCAGGGGAGTATCCGTTAGGGAGGGTGCAATAGCATTTACACGCACTACAGGGGCAAGCTCTGCAGCCAGCGATCTTGTTAAACCTTCTATAGCTCCCTTAGAGGTAGCAACCTGTGCATGAAAATTAAAACCCTGCTGAACAGCTACAGTAGAGAAAAAAACAATCGAGGCATTTTTGGATGCTTTCAATTTAGGAAGTATAAGCTTCAAAACTTGTATGGCACCCAATACCTGTAGTTTAAAATCATTTGTGAAGTCTTCTGCAGTAATGCGGTGAAAGGGCAATAGGTTTATGCTACCAGGGCAATACACAAATCCATCAAGGGTGTCGGGTAAAAAATCAAGTGCTAAATCGTTACTCAGCACATCAAGCTGACTATAGCTTATACCCGGACTGTCTGCTAACTCATGTTTATTGTAGGTGGCATAAACATGATTGCCCGTACTGGCCAGTATGGTGGCTAATGCCTTTCCAATGCCGGATGAACCTCCAACAATTAAGTAATTCTTCATCTAAGGTGTTATTGTACATTACAGACAAAGCTAAGCTGTTTGCTGCCTTACCCTATAATGTTTAATACTAAGTTAAATGTTTTATACAAAACAGCCAAGAGATCTCCCTTTCATTGCTTTATAGTAGGGTTTTAATAATTTAATGCCACAATCATTTACCAATATATTCTCTGCTATCACAAATGGGGTACTTTTATTGATTTCAGTTGATGCTGAGAAAACAATTGCTTATACCGTAGCTGATTGGTTCCGGGCTTCACCGCTTGCATGGTATGCTTCCTTAAGCTTTTCTATGTCTATCTTGTCCATTTGAAGCATGGCCTGCATCACTCTGTTTGCTTTTTCAGCATCCTTGTCTTGTAAAAGCGTTCCTAAAATTGAGGGGATGATCTGCCAGGATAATCCAAATCTGTCTTTGAGCCAGCCACAGCGGGATTTCTCACCTCCTTCAGAAAGTTTTTCCCATAGCACATCTACCTCTTCCTGTGTATCGCAGTTTACAAAAAAAGAAACGGCTGGGGTGAAGCTAAAATGCGGGCCGCCATTCAGCGCCATAAACTTTTGCCCTTCAAGTTGAAAAGTGCCAGACATTACAGCACCTGCTTCTCCATGCTTCATCAGGCCAAGTATTTTTGAATTCTCAAAGATCCTCACATAAAACTGCATAGCTTCTTCAGCATTGCCATTGAACCATAAGAACGGTACAATTTTCTGTTGATTGATTTCAAGCTTTTTCATGGTCTTTTATTGTTTGTTTGTCTGATACAAACATAGCACGAGCATCCCGAACCTACAGGGTGCAAAAACGACAATTATAGGGTGTATTGCGCATTTTTGAAGAAGGCGTTAGAGAAGAAGGCGTTAGATTGATGAGGCTCCTTAAGAAAATATGAACGACAAAGACTACGATAAACACACTGTGTGTTATCAGGCAGGTCACATGCTGCATTGCCAATAAAGTTTAGTGCGCTATCGACTAAGCCAGGTTGTTATTATGATTGAACTGTAGATAAAAAGAGACAAAGTTGATTGTAGCAGTATATGGCTATTTCATGCATCTGAGATAAAGATTTTGGTGATAGGGATGTAGCAGCTAAAAAATATTGTGATAGGCTGTAATTTTCGCAAAATATTTTGTGTTACCTTTAATATTGAGGAGCATATATTGAGAAACACTTTTTTAGCTACTGGAATATTTGCCCTGTTATTTTTAATTTCCATTAGCGTACATTTTTTGGGTATCCTGGAGTTTAAAACTGCTCCTGCTGCCAGTGCTGTGTCCTTTGTGTCAGACGTAAGTCCGGCACAGCAGGAGATCCTTACCTCTGAATCTTCTAACTCCCGGGATACACAGTTCAAAGATGCTCTTCTCCACAGACAAAATGCCGAGATCACTGAAGTACGCCAGAGTTTGCGTAAAGCGCCCCAGCTACTTAGCCTGATATTCCTGCTTTCCTTTCAGCAGGAGGTACTTGATCCTGTTCATCTTTCTGATGAAGCACTTTGTTTTTCTATTGCCAAAGACATCACTATTTCATTCCGAAATCTGAGAATTTAGGCCTTACCCTTTTCATTTCAGCCTGCCATGGCTATTCAAAAGGAAAGTCTAATTAAAAAATTCTCAAAATCATGAACTCTATATCATCTATTGATCTGGCTCATGCTGCATTAGCGCAGTTTGACAAAACCGATGCACTTACTGATACAACTCAGAGAGCAAATAGAAAGCACGACCTATTCAGGGCTATGCTGTTAAATTATGTTGAACATCAGCCTGTAAAAATTTACTTCAGGAACAGCGATCAGGAACTCTTTGGCGTAGAGTGTTCTGTTATTGCTGTCTCAGATGAACATGTGATGTTGAAATCCGGGATCATCATTCCTGTTTGTTCTATTGTAGTGATTGAATTGCTTTGATAAGCAAGTGAAAATTCACTTACAGTTTCAGACAAGCTTCCATGGCGGAAGCTTGTCTTTTCTATGTTATTTTTTGCGCTGCACTTAACAGGCATTGTTTAAACAAAAATCTATGCAATTGATACTTTGGGTTGGGTTTATGGTGATGGTAATGCTCTTTCTGGCCATTGACCTGGGAGTATTTAACCGAAATGCACATAATATCTCAGCAAAGGAAGCCCTGGCATGGACCGCACTGTGGGTGAGTCTTGCCCTATTGTTTGGCGGCTTTGTATTCTACTTATATGAGACCAACTGGTTAGGGATGCTAAGTGCAGACAACCCACTGCTGGGCAATGGAAAAGAAGCGCTTATCAATTACTACACAGGTTTTCTGATCGAGAAATCTCTTAGCCTGGACAACATCTTTGTGATGGCCATGATCTTTGGCTACTTTAAGATTCCCCTGAAGCACCAGCACGAGATCTTATTCTGGGGAATTCTGGGGGCCATGGTATTCCGTGGCATCATGATTTTTGCCGGAACTGCCCTTATTAACCAGTTCTATTGGGTAAACTACTTATTTGGACTGTTGCTGCTCTATTCTGCCGTACAGATGGCTATCGTTAAACATGACGAAGTGGATATGTACAAAAATCCGGTGGTCAGGTTTATTGCCAAACTTTATCCAATCAGCCTGCAAATGGATGAAGGAAAATTCTTTGTCCTTGAAAAAGGTAGAAAGGCGATGACTGTGCTCTTTGTTTCGCTGGTGATGATAGAAACCACGGATATTATCTTTGCCGTAGATTCCATCCCGGCCATATTTGCGATCACAACAGATCCTTTTCTGGTATTTACCTCTAACATTTTTGCCATTCTTGGCCTGCGATCGCTGTATTTTGTTCTGGCTGATTTTATGGATCGATTCTACTACCTGAAATACAGTCTGATCCTAATCCTGGCCTTTGTGGGTTTGAAGATCATGCTGGCGCATCACTATACCATCCCAAGTGTACTATCACTCAGCCTTATCATTGGCTTACTGCTGGCGGGGATCATTGCCTCATGGCTGATCAGAAAAAAAGAAAAGGCAAAAGATATTCAGCTTGAGATTGAGCAGGAATTGTAGGCATAATATTTTATATCATGCCGTGCAGCAGTATGCAGCTAATAATATTCAATCAACATTCTGCATTCTGTCCATTATCATAGTAAGGTAGCAGGAGTTGTAGATCTTGTTATAAAAGGTCCAAACCCATGTTGCCAAAATAAGAGCCTATGGCCATTATAATGCAGGATATGAAAACCCCTGTACTTACTGCCAGAAATGCTTTTTTGCGGTCAATTTTTAGCACATGGGCAGCTATGGTACCAATATAGGCGCCAGTACCCGGCAATGGAATCATTACAAAGACCATCAGGCCCCAGAAACCATACTTTTTATTATGCACACCAACACTATTTTTGGCTCTGCGGGAAAGTGATACAACTCCCTTACGGTACGTACGGTTGGGCCACAATTTTACATTGAAAGTATCGATCAGCCACATAAGGATTGGAAAGATCAACAGATTGGCGATCATGCCAATGATGAATGCAAGCAGTATGGGCACATCGTTGAGAACCGCATATGGAATGCCGGTGCGCGCTTCTCCAAAAGGGGAGAGACTTAACAGAAAAGTGTAAAACAGTTCGTCTAACATTTTAAACAGAGGAAATCAGAGCAATAATGGCTGCTTTTCTTATAAACTGCTAACTGCTGAAGCAGCAGCTTAAGTTTCACAGCAAAGAAAAGTATTTAGTGTTTGATTGCAGGGTAACTGGCTTCTGCAATCAATGTATATACGAAGATACGGAAAGCTTGTTCATACAGGAAAGGGTTGATGGTTGATAAATTTCTCCAGGCTTCCTTTTTCGTAAATTGAAAGCATACTAAAATAATAGTAAGTGGAAAGTCTTAATCCCGCACAGCAACAGCTATTTTTGAATCCGCTGTTCCATAATACAGCAGCCACTGGTTTTTAAAGTATACCAGACCCTCTACAAAGCATACTTCATTTACTTCGCCTTCTCGCTCGTAAGGTTTATCCGGACGTATAAAATTAGTCTCTGTTCTTTCGATCAGTGCAAAAGGTTTGTTTCGGTCGTAAAGTGCCTGCCCGGCACTGTAAGTAAATTTTGGCAGGGCAGGGTCATTAAAATTAGCTGCATTGCTTCCATTGTAGATCAGGAGTATTCCACTTTCCTGAAGCAAGGCAAAAGGCCCTGGTTCCACCAGGCGGCTATCGAAATATCCAGGTCGTGGGTTTAGCACTGTAATCAACTTTTTACTTTCTTCATTCTCGGCCACCTCCCAATTTATTAGATCGTCTGAGGTAGCCATGAACAAGTCTGTGTCTCCGAAATACATCCAATATTTGCCATCCACTTTTGTGGCAACAATTCTATTGCCCTCTCTTCTGGCTACAATGGCGCCAGATTTAGACCAGGTGTCCCTGTATTTGCTATTACCCAGGACCAGCCCGTGCTTCTCCCATAGTTGTAAATCTTTAGAGGTGGCCAGGCAAAGTCTCGCTGTTTTGCCATCATAGGCAGTATAGGTCAAAATGTAGGTGCCATCTTCGCTTTCTACTATCCGGGGATCTTCAATGCCACCCGGCCATTCCAGCGCTTTCATATGGTCATTGCCGGGGTAAAGCACGGGCTCGGCCTGTTTCGTGAAATGAAGCCCATCTTCGCTGACAGCAAGCCCCAACCGGGAGGTCATTTGCTGGTCCTGAGCCCGGTAGAGCATGTACACCTTCCCACCGCGTACTACTGCAGAAGGGTTCAGAACATTTCTTGCTTCCCATTGCACTTGCTGCTTGCTTATCGGACAGATAAAGGTTTGAGAGGAAGCCGGTGACATGATTGGGTTCAGACTATCCACTTTCACAAAATCAAGCATAGCCCAGCTGTAGTTGTCAGCTTCCCCTTGTGAGGAATGAGAAATTTCACCACTGCAGCCAGCCAGCAGGATTATGAATAGAAAAGAGAATGTAGCTTTGGTCATGTTGATACTATTTCAAACATTAACAATTTACAGACGATAAAGTCTGAGGCTTCACTAAATCAAATCTTCCCAACGCTATTTGCCAAAGCAATAACAAGTTTCAGCCACTGGATTTCTATCATCTGTAATAGGTTACCTAAGCCTATTTTATTAAGCTGAGATGATTGAAAATGAGGATGATCAATGCGCACTCCTTTTGAACCAGGTCTTAGAAAGTTGCCAGATAATGCATCATTTTCACTGGCCAATAACTAATAAGTTAAAGCATGGTCTTAAAAAAAACAGCCCTGGCTGATAAACCAGGGCTGTTTTGTATTGAATAAACTCAACTTACTCTTATGTTTTTAGCTAAGGCCTAAGCCTCAGCATCGATCCGCTCCAGCTGTGCACCCAGTTTTTGCAGTCGTTCTACAATATGTGAATAGCCACGGTCAATCTGGTCTGCAGCATAGATGATGCTTTCACCCTTGGCTGAAAGGGCTGCGATCAGAAGTGCAACGCCGGCACGAATATCAGGAGAGGTCATCTTAATACCTTTCAATGAATTGCGGCGGTCCAGGCCGATAACGGTGGCTCTATGTGGATCACAGAGGATGATCTGTGCACCCATGTCCATCAGCTTGTCTACAAAGAATAAACGGCTTTCGAACATCTTCTGGTGAATGAGTACTGTGCCTTTGGCCTGTGTGGCAGTAACCAGCACAATAGAGAGCAGGTCTGGAGTAAAGCCAGGCCAGGGAGCATCGGCAATGGTCATGATAGAACCGTCAATGAATGATTCAATCTCGTAGTGTTCCTGGGCAGGTACGTGAATATCGTCACCACGAATCTCCAGCTTAATTCCCAGACGACGGAATACATCCGGGATCATGCCCAGCATATCCAGCCGAACATCTTTTATGGTGATGGAAGAACCCGTCATGGCCGCCATGCCAATGAAGCTACCAATCTCAATCATGTCTGGCAGCATGGTATGCTCCGTGCCGCGCAGTCGTTCTACGCCTTCGATGTGGAGCAGGTTAGAGCCTATGCCCGTAATGCTGGCGCCCATGCGATTAAGCATGGCACACAACTGCTGAATATAGGGCTCACAGGCAGCATTGTACAGGGTGGTTTTTCCCTGGGCAAGTACTGCTGCCATAATTACATTGGCTGTGCCGGTAACAGAGGCTTCATCCAGCAGCATGTAGGTGCCCTTCAGGTTGCTGGCATCTATGTTATAGAACTGGCTGTCGCTTTCGTAATTGAACTTGGCACCAAGGGCCTGAAAGCCCAAAAAGTGGGTGTCCAGACGACGGCGACCTATTTTGTCTCCCCCTGGTTTTGGAATACGGCTTTTTCCGAATCGCGCTAGGAGCGGGCCGAGCACCATGATTGAGCCCCGTAAAGAAGCTGCTTTTTTGCGATAAGCAGGAGACTCCAGGTACGCAAGGTCAATATTTTTGGCAGTGAAACGGTAAGACTCAGCACCCAGCCGCTCTACGAGAACGCCCATATCGCCGAGCAGTTCTATCAGTTTGTTAACATCAACAATGTCCGGTATTTTGTTAATAGTTACCGGTTCTTCAGTGAGCAGCACGGCACACAATATCTGTAATGCTTCGTTCTTTGCTCCCTGGGGTATAATTTCTCCGCTCAGGCGATTCCCCCCTACAACTCTTAGTGCAGACATGCTTTATTTACGTCTTTTATTACTGGAAAAGTTCTTTCTACCACCGGTACTGTGTTTGCTGCCGCCATTACTGCGACGCTGGTTTTGTTGTGGCAATCCGTCTGCTTTTAAGCGGTCGGTGAGTGCCTTGAGCTTGCCACGGCTCAAAATATCAATATTATTTAAAACCAGGTCATCATCTACCGTTTCTTTGTTCCAGATGTAGTGGAAGCTTTTCATGAGTCGGGCAATGGTTACCACGGCATTTTCCTGTTCGGCTTCGTCTTCCAGGCTGGCGGCTTTATCGATGAGTACCTCTATATTTTTACCATAGTGACGAATCCTGATTTTATTGGTAGAGTACTGCAGCAGCCTGGGTTTGCGGCCAATATTTTCTTTGGCTGGTTTTGGATAGGGGCTGTCAATATCCAGATCGAAGCCGGCAATAATGAAAAGATCGTCCCATACCTTTTGGGTATATTCTTCAGATTCTTTCATGATGGGGTTGATCTGCTTCATCATCTCTACCAGTGTATAGGCATAGCGTGTGCGCTGATGACGATCCTCTATGCCTTTGATCCACTCCACCATTTTTTGGATATTTCTTCCATAATCCTTTAAAATGATATCGGGGCGCTTGGCATTATAGCTTAGTTGTTTTACAGCTTCAATCATAAAATAATAATCAGTTTTTCGCAGGGTTGATTTAGTACAAAAATATGGAGCACAACCCGCTACTAAGGTAAAGAAAGGTTTGCTAATGTGCTAATCGGAGAAAGGGCAAATGTGCTATTTAGAATCTTGATAATGCGGAGAATTCCAAAAAGTTTGCAAGTCACTAAATCAAAACAAACTTATATAAACATTTCCTGAATAGAAGAGAGGTGGTTTGTGTAAACAGCCCACTTCTCTTCTTATCAACTAAGTAATTCCATTTCAGTTTTCTTCAACAATGCGCAGCTTGGCAAAGCTTAGCAGCAGCGTTTTCTCTCCACCAATTTCAAACTGAATTTTCGCCTTTTTATTGGCACCATTCAGGTCCAGGGCTTCTACCGTGCCATAGCCAAACTTCTGGTGCTCTACCCGCATGCCTTCTTTCAGCTGACCGGGATCACTGGCTGTAAAGTTGGCAGAAGGGCGGTGTACCTGTGCAGCTGTTGCCGTACGGTTAACGGGTTGTTTCCGGAGGCCGTCTACCAGGGTCTTGGCATAGTTGCCACTGCTTTGCGTGCTTTGGTTTGGACCCAGGCTAGCGGCTTCGCGGCTTCCCCATTTTTTGTTAATCTTGATGCAGTCTGGATTAAGCTCCTCCAGAAAACGGCTGGGCTCACAGCTTTTTAAGCGGCCAAACCGATAACGGCTCAGGGCATAGCTCAGGTACAGCCGGTGCTGGGCACGGGTAATCGCCACATAAAACAGGCGACGTTCCTCTTCCAGATCGGCGCGACTGCTGAGCATCATCTGGCTGGGGAAAAGGTCTTCCTCCATGCCTACGACAAACACTACCCGAAACTCCAGCCCCTTGGCTGCATGGATCGTCATCATCTGCACCACATCATGATCACTGTCTTTGTTGTTGTCAGCATCAGTCAGTAAGGCAATCTCCTGCAGGAACGAGCCCAGGCTCTTGTCCGGATTTTCCGAATTGTCTGTAAACTCCTTGATGGCATTGAGCAATTCCTGAACGTTTTCGTAGCGGTTGAGGCCTTCTACGGTTTTATCCTCGTATAGCTCCCGCAGCAATCCACTGTCTTTGGCAATGGTACTGGCAACTTCAAAAGCATCGCGGTGCTGCGCTTCAATCCTGAATCTTTTAATGAGCGTTGCAAACTGGTCTACAGCGCCAGATGCTCTGCCTCCTAAAAACTCACTGGCATTTTCTACAACCGTCCAGAGATCCATACCCTGCTCATAGGCAGAGACAATGATCTTGTCTACGGTAGAGTCGCCGATACCGCGACGCGGCAGGTTAATGATGCGGCGGAAGGCCTGTTCGTCCTGCTGGTTCACGACAAAACGCAGGTAACCCAGCAGGTCTTTAATTTCTTTGCGCTGATAGAAGGAGAGACCCCCATAGATGCGGTACTTGATGTTCATGCGCCGCAGGGCTTCTTCCAGGGAACGGCTTTGGCTGTTGGTCCTGTACAGGATAGCAAAATCGGTGTTTTGCATCTTGTTGTTGTGCTTCAGCTCAAAGATGGTAGTTGCCACCACCTTTGCTTCTTCATTATCGCTGGTCGATTTAATTACTTCGACCTTTTCACCTTCGGTATTTTCTGTCCAGACATTTTTCTTCAGCTGTGCCCGGTTGTGCGCAATAACGGCATTGGCAGAGTTAACGATGTTCTGGGTAGAACGATAGTTTTGCTCCAGCTTAATGATCTTCAGGTCAGGAAAGTCCTTCTCAAAATTGAGGATGTTCTGAATATCGGCACCCCGGAAGGCGTAAATGCTCTGGGCGTCGTCGCCCACCACACAAATATTTCTATTAACAGACGCCAGCTTTTTGGTGATCAGGTACTGTACCACGTTGGTATCCTGAAACTCGTCTACCAGCACATAACGAAAACGGTGCTGGTACTTATGCAGCACATCCGGATGATCGCGAAAGAGGACGGCCGTATTGAAGAGAAGATCGTCGAAGTCCATGGCTCCGGCCCTGAAACAGCGCTCTGCATAAGCTTTGTAGATCTCATTCATTCGGGGCTTGCCTGCCATCATATCTTCTTCGGCATACATGGCATTGGCCATATATTCCTTCACGCCAATCAGGCGGTTTTTGGCCCCGGAAATACGGTTAAGGCAAACATTGGGCTTGTAGACCCCCGGATCCATATTTTTTTCCTTTACAATTGACTTGAGCAGGGATTTGCTATCATCCGTATCGTAAATGGTGAAATTATTGGGGTAACCAAGCTTGTTGGCTTCTGCCCTGAGGATGCGGGCAAATACACTGTGGAAGGTGCCCATCCACACGTTGCGTGCTTCTGTACCAATGACCCTTTCAATCCGGTGGCGCATTTCTTCGGCCGCTTTGTTGGTAAAGGTCAGGGACAGAATATTGAAAGGGTCAATGCCTTTTTCTTTGATCAGGTGGGCAATGCGAAAGGTGAGTACCCTGGTTTTGCCCGATCCGGCGCCGGCAATAAGCATGCAGGGGCCATCTGTATTAATAACACCCTCGCGCTGAGGGTCGTTGAGTTGTGCTAAATAATCCAATTCGTTCTCCACGATAGGTTCGTAATGCAAGTTAACGCTTGTACCGCTCAGATGCTTGTTCCTGCTTTAAAAAAGCAGCTTATCTTTGTGGCTGTTACAATAAAAATATTATTGTTAAACAAACGGATGCTAAAGAACATTCCCCGGAACCAGTACAAAGTATGTTGGTGTTTGCAATTCTGTCAGGCAGTCTTTCCGGATAAAATGCACTAGCTTTGCAGCCGGAATAGCCTGGTAAAATTCCTTTTAAGTTTAGTACTGCTCGTTATGATTATTTTAGATAAGACCATTCTCTCCGACGACATTCGCGATGAACACTTTGTGTGCGACTTGCAAAAATGTAAAGGTGCCTGTTGCGTAGAGGGTGACCTGGGTGCTCCGCTGGAAGAAGCCGAGCTTAGGGAAGTGGAAGCTAACTTCCCCATCATTGAACCTTACTTATCTGAAGCGGGCAAACAGGCAGTTAGAGAACAGGGTCTCTACATTCTGGATGAGGAGGGTGACTGGTCTACACCCACCATTGGCAATCGTGAATGTGCATATGGTACTTACGACCAGAAGGGGATGCTGAAGTGTGCCTTCGAACAGGCATATCGTGATGGGAAAACAAGCTGGCTAAAACCAATCTCCTGTCATATGTATCCTATTCGCATCACCAAATACGACGAGTATGAAGCCCTCAACTACGATCGCTGGAGTATTTGCGCTGATGCCTGCAGCCTGGGTAAATCCTTACAGGTACCTATTTACAAATTTCTGAAAGAGCCCCTTATCCGCAAATACGGACAAGCCTGGTATGATGAACTGTTAATGCAGATTGAAGGAGAGCATAGCATTTAATTTTGAAAGTTTTAGAGGCTCCCTGAAGACCCGTAACAATATAATAGGCGAGGTGGTGAGGGCATTGTACAGATGTTTGTAAAAGCTGATTCCTCAAGTCAAATATCAATCAATCTTGCATAGCACCTTCCAGCAGTTGCAGGCAGAGGCTAATATAATGGTCAACTTTTTTATCGATTGAGCTTGTTGAAACCTTTTCCATTTCAACGTACCTGATCCAGTTGTCACTGATCAGGAAGATCTGCTCGGCAAGCCGCTCATAATAGCCATCATTTTTTTGCTTGGTGAAAACACCTCCGGCTTTATACTTGCCTACAAATTCATGGAAATAAACTTTTCTGTTTTCCAGCAGTGCTGTAAAAGCTTTTCTAAAAGACGGGTACAGCTTTAGCAGTAGGTTGAATTCAAGAAAAATAAACTTATAGCGGTACATGCTGAAGTATATATTTCTGAACTCCTGCTGCACCTGTTCCAGTACAAAAGTAGTCTGGATGCTGGCAGGCTGAATGCTTGCTTCCATTTCCTCTACCATCTGCCGAAAGCTGGCCAGAATCAGCGCTTCTTTATTCTTAAAG
>JASLAE010000150.1 GCA_030147305.1 Cesiribacter sp. | reverse complement strand
GCAAGCAGGTGGATCTTCCCTAAACCGTCAGGGTCTTGTTCATGATGGCTTTCTCCACCACCAATCATCAAGATTCTATAGCTTGTCACAACAAAGTTCATATTTGCCAATCAATAAATTGTTGTTGGCCTGGATCAAAACAGGCCATAATATCTTAAGCTCAGTAGCCATTCTCTTTATTGGTTCTGTTAAGCATGCCCCTGCTTGCTGCCGCTTATCATCACTTTATTACAGCCTCCTCAGTATGCAGGCGGGTATATGCTGAAGAGAGAACTGCCTGGCTGCTCATGAAGATGTTTCCCAAACTTCCCGGAGCGCTATCCAAATTCAGGATTGTTCATTTTCATAAAATCAAAATACAAAAACGAACAAAGTGTCCATTTTTGGACACTCAGGTTTCACTATAAAATCTGTAATTTGCTGAAATACAGGCAATTGAAAATATGGCATAGGCTTTGAAATAGGTGTGGTAGTGTTAAAATTCTCTCCGTCATGGATATTGAAATACCACAAGAAGAACTTAGTAAACAGAGCCGCGAACGTTACCTAAAAATAGGGCTGGCAGCGGTAGTGGTGCTGGCAGCAGTTTTTGCTTTTAGAATTTTTATCAAGCCAAGCATTGACTATCGCAGTGTAAAAACTGCCACGGTTACTAAAGGGCCTATCCAGGCAAGCCTTTCTGCTTCAGGCTCTGTGGTGCCTGAATTTGAACAGAGCATCAGCAGCCCTTTGCAGGCGCGCATCGATTCGGTATACCATCCTGCCGGTACTCTTGTGAAGAGAGGTACACCCATATTAAAGCTTGATCTTTCTTACAGCCAGCTGGAGTTGGAAAAGCTGGAAGAGGGTCTGCAAAAACGCAGAAATGAAGCCAACCTGATTCGCCTGCGGATGGAAAAGAACCTGGCAGAGCTGCAATCGCAATACGATATTAAAAAGTTACGCATCAGCAGCCTGGAGAGTGAACTGGAAAACGAACAGAAGCTGCAACAAATAGGAGGGGGCACCGGCGAGGACGTACGCCAGGCAGGGCTCAGCCTGCAGATCGCTAAACGGGAGTTGCAGCAGCTGGAAGAGCAAATTCAAAACCAGCAAAAAACAAATCAGGCAGACCTTACGACACTACAGTTCGAAATCCGCATTGAAGAAAAAGGTATTAATGAACTGCACCGCCGCATGGAGCAGGCCGAGATCAGAGCAGAGCGCGATGGCGTGATTGTGTATGTAAAAGATAAATTAGGGGCTACGGTAACTGCAGGCGAAGAGCTGGTGCGCCTGGCCGACCTAAGCCGCTTTAAGGTAAGTGCAAACTTATCAGAAGTATATGCTGCTGAATTGAAAACCGGCGGTAAAGTATTGGTCAGGGCTGGTAATCAGGATTTAGCAGGCATCATCACCAGTGTAAAGCCAGAGATCAAAGGAGGGCTGGTCACCTTCGAGGTGGGGCTGGAAGAAGCCAACGCTGCTGTACTACGCCCAAATCTGCAGGTTGATGTCTATGTGGTAACTGCTTTCAAGGAAGGAGTGCTGGTGGTGAAAAATGGTGCTTTCTATAAGGGCAAGCAGGACCAGAAGGTATTTGTGATAAGAGACGATAAAGCAGTGGCACGCACGGTAGATATTGGTCTTACCAACATAGATCAGGTCGAGATCAGTGGCCTGGAGGCTGGTGATGAACTCATCATCTCCGACATGACGGATTATTTACACGCAGACGAACTTGTACTCGAAAATCACGATTAGTCATGAAAAATCTGCGCTTACTTATCACCGGCCTGGTTGTATGCTTACCTCTTATGCTTAAGGCGCAGGCACCGGCAAGCCAGATCCTGAACCTGGATGAGCTGGTGGCGCTTACCCGTCAGAGTGCTACCGCGGCATTGCTTGCAGAAACTGCCAGGGAAACAGGTCACTGGGAATACAGAAGCTATAAGGCAGATTTGTACCCACAGCTGGCACTTACCGGCACCCTGCCAGACTTTAGCAGAACATTTAGTCCCGTTACCCAGGAAAATGGTACGATAGAGTTTGTGCCTATTGTAAACAATAACAGCACGCTCAACCTGCAGCTCACGCAAAATGTAGGTCTCACCGGCGGTCAGGTTTTTGTGAATACGCAACTGCAGCGCTTCGATGATCTTGATCGTGACTTTACACGCTACAATGGTAACCCGGTTGGTATAGGTTTTCAGCAATCTTTGTTCTCTTTTAACCCTTACCGCTGGGCTAAACAGATAGAACCGCTGCGGTACGAAGCCTCCCGCCGTAAATTCTTAACCGATCTGGAGGCTATTTCGCTGCAGACTACAGCCAATTACTTTCAGCTGTTGCTGGCACAGATCGATTTTGAAATGGCGCAGCAGAACGTTGCCAATGGAGAAAAGGCACTGGAAATTGCCAGTCTTCGCTTCGATATGGGCAAAATTTCCCAGAATGACCTGCTGCAAATGCAGTATATACTGCTGAATGCCCAGCGTGCTCAGGCAGATGCCCGCCAGGATATGCAAACAGCTTTACTGAATCTAAAAGCCTATGCTGGTCTGGAGAGTAATAACATAAAAGTGCAGGAGCCTGGTCAGGTGCCACAGTTGCTGGTACAGGAAGATGTAGCCCTAACCGAAGCACAGAAAAACAAAGAAACCTGGCTGAATTTTCAGGTACGGTTGCTGGAAGCCCGGCGGGATATGAACAAGGCAAAAAGTGAAGGCGGCCTGAATGCAGACCTGTTTGCAGCTATTGGCTTAGTAAACAGGGCCGATCACTGGCATGAAGTATATGCCAACCCGGTAGACCAGCAGATGGTGCGCATTGGGTTTACCATACCGGTTGTAGACTGGGGCCGCAACAAAGCACTGGTTAAAACGGCCGAGGCCAACCAGAAACTAACCGAATACGCAGTAAAGCAGGAGCAGCAGGCTTTTGAGCAGCAGATCAGGACCCAGGTGGTGCTGCTGGAATCCCTCACAACCCAGGTAGCTGTATCACGGGAGGCAGCAGCGGTAGCCCAGCAGCGCTATGACATTACCGGCGAAAGTTTTGCCATGGGGCGCATCAGCATCACAGAGCTTAATATTGCCCAGACAGAAAAAGATACAGCCCGACGCAATTACCTGCAGGCCCTGCGCGGCTATTGGGAGACCTATTATCGCCTGCGCATGCTCACCCTCTACGACTTCGAAAAACAAGAACCCATTATTGAAAAAGAGTAAAAAGACAACACCCTTACCCTGTAACAATCAAAACAACAAACAAAAAGATATGATAAAGCTAAGCAACATCGAAAAAGTGTACCGCACCAGCAGCATCCAAACCCTGGCGCTGCGCAATGTAAACCTGGAGGTGGGGAAAGGAGAGTTTCTTTCCATCATGGGGCCTTCTGGTTGCGGTAAAAGTACCCTGCTTAACATCATGGGCCTGCTGGATGCCCCTTCTGCAGGTACTATTAAACTGGATGGGCAAAGCGTTAACAACCTGCCTGATAAACAACTGGCAAAGATCCGGAACGAAAAACTGGGTTTCATTTTCCAGAGCTATCACCTGATCCAGGATCTAAATGTGCTCGACAATGTAGAGCTGCCGCTTATTTACCGCAATATTTCTGCCGGAGAGCGCAAAAAGCGCGCTTTGGAAGCACTGGATAAGGTAGGTCTGAGTGCCCGCACCAAACACTATCCTAACCAGCTATCTGGCGGACAGCGCCAGCGGGTCGCCATTGCACGGGCCATTGTAGGCAGACCGGAAGTGCTGCTGGCCGATGAACCTACCGGTAACCTGGACAGTGTCATGGGTGAAGAGATCATGAACATCCTGCTGCAGCTTAACCAGCAGGAGGGTACCACCATAGTGATGGTGACGCACGATGACGCCATGGCACACCGCACCCAGCGCCTGCTGCGCTTCTTCGATGGTCAACCTGTAAATACCGAAAGCTATGTTTCGCAATTATCTTAAAATGGCCCTGAAGGTGCTGAAGCGCCGTAAGTTTTACACCTTCATCAGCATGTTTGGCATTACCCTCACCCTTGCCATTCTGCTCATTGTATCGGCTTTCTGGGAGCACCTGGTAGGCCAGAGTGCTCCGGAAGTAAATATGGACAGAAGCCTGGTGGTTTTCCGGATGAAGCTGGAAGGAAAAGAAGGCTGGACACAGACCGCTGCCACCAGTACATACTTTTTCGATAAATATGTAAGCAAGCTGCAAACGCCTGTGATGATGTCTTTTTACTCGCTGCCTTCCTCTGTAAATTCATTTGTAGAGGGGCAGAAGATAAGCTTAGACCAAAAATTTGCTGACGCTAACTTCTGGAAGGTGATGCAACATCAGTTTATTGAAGGCAGGCCTTATACTGAGGACGAAGTAGCGCAGCGTGCACGGGTAGGTGTGATTTCTCGTGAGATCAAGGAGCAACTTTTTGGCCAGGAAACAGCGCTGGGCAAAGAGGTGAAGATTGACCAGGACCGTTACAAAGTTATTGGTGTGATAGAAAATACCCCTATCACAAGGCTGCACTCCTATGGTGGACTTATTCTGCCTATTACACTGTACAAGGGCTATGGCAAAGGCACCGACTATACAGGCGAATTTGTAGCCACACTGGTGGCAAAAGACAAAGAAAGCGTAAAGGCTATGCAGGAGGAATACGAGGCCATGGCCAGGCAAGTGGAAAACCCAGATCCGGCCACTGTAGCGGCGGTGCATAGCAATGCCGATTCTTACCTGGGGGGCTTCAGTCGTATGTTCCTGGGTAACGAAGGTGATGCCGGTTTAACAAAGCTCTACACCATACTCTTTGGCCTTGCCTTTATGTTCATGTTGCTCCCTACCGTTAACCTGATGAACATCAACATCAGCCGCATTATGGAGCGGGCATCTGAAATAGGGGTGCGCAAAGCTTTTGGTGCCTCTTCTGCAGCCCTTATTCTGCAGTTTGTGCTAGAGAACCTGGTGCTTACGCTGCTGTGTGGGGTGCTGGCTTTTATCGTAGCCTGGTTTGGGCTGCAGGCGATCAACAGTGCAGGCATATTCCAGTACATGGTGCTAAAGCTCAATTTAAATGTGCTCTGGGCAGGCATGATGTTCACCATCATCTTCGGACTTATCTCCGGTGTATATCCCGCCTGGCGCATGTCCAGACTGCAGGCCGCAGAAGCACTTAAAGCAAAATAGTTGTGAGACATAAGCCAAGTGAAGCTTTGGGAAATGAAGAAGTTCTTCAATTGTTTTCAAAGTCTTAGTACTCATTACTCATCACCTAATACTAAATTCTCAACACCCACAATCATGATAAAGCAACTTTTTAAAATCATGTGGCATCGGAAGGGAAGAAACTTCCTGCTGCTCACCGAGATCTTCTTCTCATTTATGGTGCTGTTTGCTACGGGCACCCTTATTATCGA
>JASLAE010000213.1 GCA_030147305.1 Cesiribacter sp. | reverse complement strand
GATGAAGGCTATGGCGTTAGTTTCGCCTACTACCATGGTAGCTGGTCGGCGCTGCCAGACTTCAGTACCCTGGAACCTGTAAAAACAGGCAATGTGGAGACCTTCACCTTAAAACCCAGCACCCGTGATGACAACTTTGGTTTTGTCTTCAGTGGTTATATCAAGATAGAAACGGCCGGCACCTATACCTTCTATACCAAGAGCGATGATGGCAGCAAACTCTACATCAACGGGCAGCAGGTTGTAGATAATGATGGCCTGCATGGCTTACGGGAGCGGTCTGGCACGGTATCCCTCAGCGCTGGCCAGCATCCGATAGAAGTACGCTATTTTGAGAAAACAGGCTGGTATACACAGGGTTTGGAGGTAAGCTGGGCAGGGCCTGGCATTGCCAAACAATTGATCCCCAGTGCAGTGCTTACGCCAGCTACCTGGCAACCAAATATGGCTCCTGTAGCCGATGCGGGGCCTAACCAAACGGTTTCTGAAGCTGCAGGGTCTACTACCTTACATAGCCGCTCGTCCGATCCTGATGGCTATATCGTGGCCTGGGAATGGTACTCAATAACTGTTCGAACACCAACCATGGGCGATCCGACTTCTCCCAACCTGGTGCTTAGCAATCTTAGGGAAGGTGAGTATGCTTTTAGATTGAAAGTAACAGATAACTGGGGCGCAACCTCCATAGATGAAGTTCACTTAAGCGTAACTGCCAGTGGCAGCAGCGCAAGAATCGCTTCTGTGGAAGAAAAAGCAAACGAACTGCCTGAACAGCTTACCTTCTATCCAAACCCGGTAAGGGACAAGCTCACCATAGAAACCGGTTTGCTGAACGAAGAAAGCCTGGAAGTAGTGGTGTACGACCTGCGGGGATCACTGGTCTACAAGGGCAGACACCAGGCAAACCCAGCTGACGGCACACTGGAACTTGACCTTGATGAGCTGAAGCAGGGCATTTACGTGCTGCGCCTGCAGACCCCTGAGCAACAGCGGACAATTAAAATCATAAAAGAATAGCAACACTACTGCTTATACCAAAAAGCCACTCCTGCAAAGGGGTGGCTTTTTTATGTTGCTGCCTCAGCATCTAAGCTTTTTATTTATATTGACCTATGCTACGTCCCCAATTCCTCACCCGGTCCTTTACTACCCTAAGACTGCACTGGAAGCGCCTTCTATCTGAGCTGCTGGTGGTATTTATAGGTGTTTATGCGGCCTTTTGGCTCAATAATTACCGTGAAGAGGAGCGCCAGCGGCAGATTCGTCAAAATTATTACCTAAGCTTTAAGGCTGAGCTTAGCAACATCAGCCAAAGTGCCAGGGGAGTTGCTGCCTTTGCAGATACGCTCCACCGCCACTATCGCACCGCCATTGAGCAGGGAAAACAGCCAGTCCTGCAGCTGCATCCGGAGTTGGATTTTCCCATCAACATGTTTATTACCCGCTCCACCTTCAACCAGCAGCACTTCGAGTCAGTTGGCAGCCAATACCTGGCCAACGTGAGCACGGGCTCTAACTTAATCAGCCTGCTGCAAAAAAGGCTCGATCTGTTCCAGGATAAAAGCCGTGACCTGATGCTCCAGACTGGCGGTAATCCCGTTGTTTTATACGATTCCGACGGTATGCTAAAGCCCGCTTATCAGTGGTATCTGCAGGATCTGGCATTTGTTAGCTCAGTGGCAAAAAGCTTAGTTGCCGCCATAGAGCAGGGCGCCATCCCCGATACCGACAGATTATTAAAGGAGCTTGAACATTAGCCTAACGGGGCTTCTTTGTTGTGGAATCCGGCGTTGATGTCTGCGCTATTCCCTATCTTCGCACCATGAAAATTTTAGGCAAAGCACTGCTTTACATTTTGGCTTTTGTGGCTTTGCTGTTGGTATTAACTTTTATGGTCCGTTACCTGCACAAACCTTTTGGCCGTCCGCCGCAGGCGGAAGCCTATCAGAAGCTGCCCCACTTCCGGGATGGCAAATTTCAGAATCCGGTAGAAACCCCCATGTTGAAGATCACAGAAAGCTGGCCGGTCATGAAGCGCTACCTGGCCCGCGATGTTGAAAAAGCACCTGCGGCCACTTACCGTTTTCAGGAACTGCCGCTTGCAGGGAGGAATCAGGGGCGGGTGCAGCTCAACTGGCTGGGACATGCCGGGGTACTCATCCGCTCGGGTAACACCTATCTGCTGACCGATCCGGTACTGATGGAACGTGCTTCTCCCTTTTCTTTTGCGGGGCCCGAACGTATCTTCCCTTCACCAATTGCCCCTGAGGATTTACCGGAACTGGAAGGAGTCATTATCTCCCACGACCATTACGACCATTTGGGCTATGAAACCATCATGGCCATTCAACACAAGGTAAAGCATTTTTTTGTGCCCCTGGGTGTTGGTGAAACCCTCCGCTACTGGGGTATCCCCGAGGAAAAAATTCAGGAAATGGACTGGTGGCAGGCCTACAAGGGAACAGATTATAAGATCACCGCAGCACCGGCCCGTCACTTCTCCGGCCGCTTCCTTACCCAAAACAATACTTTCTGGGCTTCTTATGCACTGGAGCTGGGCGGGCAGAAGATCTACTTTGGCGGCGACTCCGGCTATTTTGGCGGGTATGAAGAAATTGGAAAAAGGCTAGGCCCGTTTGATCTTTCACTAATGCCCATTGGTGCCTACGATTATGCCTGGGCCAATATTCATTTAAACCCACAGGAGGCCGTGCAGGCCCACCAGGAAGTACAGGGTGGCACACTTCTGCCTACCCACTGGGGCACCTTTGATCTGGCCCTGCACAGCTGGTATGAGCCCATGGAGTTGCTGATAGCAGCAGCAGAAAAAGCCGGGGTTCCATTGCTTGCTCCCAGGCCGGGCCAGTGGGTTACCCCAGCCTCCCAAACGGACAAAAGCTGGTGGCAGCAATACCGGCAAAACAACACGCAATCAAAATAAAGCAACGCCCTTATGAATCCCGAATGTCTGCGTGCTTACTGTCTGAGTCTGCCGGCTGTTACCGAAGAATTTCCCTTCGACGAACAAACACTGGTCTTTAAGGTAAAGGGGAAAATATTTGCCCTTACAGATGTAGATTCTTTCGCCTCTATTAACCTTAAGTGCGATCCCGAGCGGGCAGCTGAACTGCGGGAGCAGCATGATAGTATACTACCCGGCTACCACATGAACAAAAAGCACTGGAATACGGTGCTGCTGAACGGCACCCTGGGCGAGAAACTGGTAAAGGAATTAATTCTGCACTCCTACCAGTTAGTGGTTGCCGGCCTGCCCAGGAAGGTAAGGGAGGAGTTAGGAACAGCATAACTATCAATCGCTTAACGCAGCTGACCGGAACCCTATTGCCTGGTTTTCTAACCAAGCGTACGCTTCCACCAGTGCTGGAAAACAATCAGGGCCCAGATGCGTGCATGCGCATCGCCGGGGTTATTAGAAAATAGCTGCTGCTTTAGTGCTTTTGTTGTTTTTACATCAAAGATTCCCTGCGCTTCTACAAATTCATCCCTGAGCCAGTCGCCCTCTATTTTGCTGCGGAGCTCGGTGCGAAACCACTTAAGCAAGGGAACCTCAAACCCGTGCTTGGGCCGTTGGTATAGTTCAGGTGGCAGCATGGAACGGAAGGCATCCTGCACAATACGCTTTTTCATCTGCCGGTTGATCTTGCTTTCTTCCGGCAGGCTAAACGCAAAGCTTACCACCTCGTGATCCAGAAAAGGCACACGCACTTCCAGCCCATTGGCCATACTCATCAGGTCTACTTTGGTGAGCATGTCGTAAGGCAGCACCAGCTGCACATCGGCATAGAGTACATCATTGATTCCCCCGCCTTTTTTGGGCAGATACTGCAGAATTTCGCCTTTATGTTGCTCGTACAGGCTTTGGTTAAGTTGCAGGCGGCACTGCGGCGAGAGCAGCTCCATGCTTTCGGCTTCTGTAGCAAAAGTAGCCCAGCGCCAGTAGCGCTCCTGCAGCGGCAGGCGCATGCCCTCGGCAAAGCGTTGAAACTGCCTGAATTTATTGGAAAGTGTACCGCTTCTGGATTTTGGCAGCGCCTTCCACAGGGGCAACAGGGTACTCACGGCATTCTCTGAAACGCCGGGATTAAGTGTGCGCCAGAAAGCCATGTGTTTGTTATAGCCGCTGAAAACTTCGTCGGCACCATCGCCGCTCAGGGCAACGGTAGCTATCTTTTTGGTGCGTTTGCTGAGAATGTATACCGGTATGGCCGAGGAATCGGCAAAAGGTTCGTCCAGGTAGTCCAGCACATCGTGCAGGTGCTCGTACAAATCGTGGTTGGTAAGGCTAAAAACAGTATGCTCCGTTTTATGCATGTCTGCCACCAGGCGGGCATATTTGGTTTCGTCGAAGAAAGGCTCGTCTCTGTAGCCAATGCTGAAGGTATTGAGCTTGTCTACCTGTCGGGCGGCCAGTGCCGTAATTACGCTGCTGTCGATACCGCCGCTCAGGAATGCGCCAAGAGGCACATCGGCGATAAGGCGACGCTGTACCGAAAGCTCCATGAGCACCCGCAAACGCTCCTGCTGCTGCTCGTAGTCCAGCTTTTGCGGATTCAGGCGATGTGGATCGTAGGGCACCTGCCACCATTTTTTAATCTGGAGTGCTCCACCTTTCAGCTGCATACTATGGCCCGGCAGTAACTTATGCACCCCTTTCAACATGCTGTGCGGAGCCGGTATATAGTTGAGCTGCAGGTA
The DNA here is from genome assembly GCA_030147305.1 of Cesiribacter sp. GTDB lineage: Bacteria > Bacteroidota > Bacteroidia > Cytophagales > Cyclobacteriaceae > Cesiribacter. The sequence goes on along the minus strand of JASLAE010000213.1, from coordinate 5,660 downwards.
CAGGTGCAGCGCCTCTAAATTCAGCTCGCGGTGCAGGCCAAACGCCAGCAGTGATTTCATCTCTGAGGCAAAAACGAAACGGTCCTCATCGCGGTACCAGAGCAGCGGTTTGATACCCATGCGGTCGCGGGCAATAAAGAGGCTTTCCTCCTGCTGATCGTAGATGGCAAAACCAAAAAATCCGTTAAGCCTGGGCAGCAGACTTTCCCCCCAGGCGATGTACCCTTTCAGCAACACCTCGGTGTCCGTGCCGGAATGGAAGGTAAAGCCTTTAGCTTCCAGCTGCTGCCGCAGGTGCTGAAAGTTGTAGACTTCTCCGTTGAAGATGATGGCATAGCGTCCAGTCTCATCGTACATGGGCTGGTGGCCATCTGGTGTTGGGTCCAGGATTGAAAGGCGGCGGTGCCCCAGGCCGCAAAAGTGGCCTAAATGGGTACCCCTGTCGTCGGGTCCGCGGTAAGCCAGTGCATCGGTGGCTTGTCCTAAATGTATCAGGCTGATACGGCCTATTTCGTTAAATGCAAATGCTCCGGTAATCCCACACATAGTGGCTTAAAGGTAACAAAAAAATGACCATCAGCTTACGAAAGTCACTGGCGGAGCGTTGAGGAAAATAGTATCTTGCTCAACCAAAACAGATTACCTATGTACTTCTACCAGTTCCGCGCTATTTTTGGCACTCTAGGCCTGCTATTGCTGCTGGCATCGTGCAGCAGCCAGCGGGTAGCCTCCGGTTCTTCTCCATCGCGTTCAGCCAGTCATGCGCGTACCGCTAAAAAGGCAGAAAGAGCAGCACCTGCCGGTGAAAAGGCTGAACAGGTAATTTCAGCTGCCCGCAGCTACATTGGTACCCCTTACCGCTATGGTGGCATAGACAAAAGAGGCATTGACTGCTCGGGGCTGCTGCTTTGTTCTTTTAAGTCTGCCAACATTCCCTTACCCCGTACCTCTACCGAACAAAGCAGTTATGGAAAACCGGTAAGCCTCTATGAGCTGAAGCCGGGTGACCTGGTATTCTTTTCTGCCAAAAAGTGGAAAGGAAAAGTTTCGCATGCCGGTATGGTAACGGAAGTCAGGGGAAAAGACGAAGTGATCTTCATACACTCCAGCAGTAGCAAAGGGGTGGTAGAAAGTAATTTACTAAGCCCTTATTATCGGGAGATCTTTGTAAAAGCACGCCGCCCATTTTGAAAATATTAACTGAGCGCTTATATTTGCATCCACATTTGGGGGATTAGCTCAGCTGGCTAGAGCGCTTCCATGGCATGGAAGAGGTCATCGGTTCGACTCCGATATTCTCCACAAAAACCGACAAACACTGTCGGTTTTTTGTTTTTGGTGATAGCGTTCCAGCGGCTATCGAGAAGGTTATCATCATTTCTGTTGAATTACAGGTTCTCAGCCTTTTATCAGAACCTCATTAAAAAAAGTCTAAAGTTTCTGGAATATATATTTTAGAAGAACAGGACCCGGCATCGTGAGGGGAGCGTACCAATCTGCCTGCTTTATCTACACCACTATTTATTTATCTGCTGGTAGCCAACACTAGAGCAGTTCCACTGCGGCTCCTCCCCACTGCGTCGGGGCGCGTAGTCTTGCAAGGATGCCAGTAGGTAGATATTAAAAAAGGCCTCAGGAGTTACCTGAGGCCTTTTTTAATCTTTGCCGAATCGAAATTCAAGAGGATATAAGTTTTGTGTTAAAGCCTGAACGGGCGGTTCTGATTACTTCACGACCATGATCGTTACCCGGCGGTTTTGTTTGCGGCCTTCTTCGGTATCGTTAGAGGCAGCAGGTTCGTCTTCGCCTTTGCCCTGTGCATATACACGCTCCTGGGCCAGGCCTGCCTTCAGCAGAAACTCTTCTGCAGCTCTCGCCCGCCTGATGGAAAGCTTCTTGTTATAGTCTACCGTTCCAATGGCATCGGCATGTCCTGTTAAGCCCACTCTTACCCCATCCCCGCTGGTATATTTCTGGAACATTTCACGCAGTTTAAGCTGGGCATCACGGGAAAGTTCATTGGAATCGAAAGCAAAATAGATGCTGATGGTAAGCGGGTATACGTCTTCTACCACAATGGCTTCTTTGCGGCTGTTAGAGGTATCTGCCATGCTGTTATCCTCTGCAGTAGGCTGCATGTCTTCTTTTTCATCTTCGGTCAGCTCCACAAATGCGATTGGCCCTTCTTCCGTTACTTCTGTTGGTGCTTCTTTACCGGCAATACGGGTCTGGTAAATATCCGACATCCCCCCAGCTCTGTTACTGGCAAAGTAAGCCGTGCTATCTGCATAGAGTACAAAAGCTGCATCGAAACCTTTAGAGTTAACAGGTTTGCCCATGTTTACCGGCTTGCTCCAGCTGGTCCAGCTGTCGTCCTGGCGGGTGCTCATGAAAATGTCGCCATCGCCAAAACCGCCATGGCCGTTGCTTGTGAAATAGAGTGTTTTTTTATCGGCAGACAGAAATGGGAAAGACTCGAAGCCCGGGGTATTCACTTTAGCCCCCATGTTTTGCAACTTGGTCCACTTACCTTCACTGTCTTTTACAGCCAGGTAGAGGTCCTCATCTCCGGGATAGCCTTTTTCCCGCATGCTCAGAATAATAACCTGTTCATCGGGGCTGATGTAGGCATTGTAGAAAAAGCCTTCCTTGCGAATTTTAGGCATCTTTAGCTCCTGGGGTAACCCCCATCTGCTGCCAGTATTTTCTGAATAGCTAAGACCTGCCTTAAAGCTGGCGCCCTGCCCATACTTGTTCAACAGAAAAACACGTTCGCCATTCTGGCTAAAGCCTACTACTGCATTGTTGCCCTTATTATTCAGCGACAATACGGTGTTTTTAGGCTCCTGCCAGCTGCCATCTTCATTCTTGTTGCTGTACCAGATATCATGTCCGGTAAGTTTGCCACCGGTATTATCGGTATGCAGTACCCGCACAAAATACAGGGTTTTGCCATCATGCGACAACACAGGCATGCTTTCTTCTACTGCTGAGTTGATAGCATCCGGCAGGCGCTGCGGGTTTTCAAAAACTGGTACCTGCGCAAAAGAAGGGCTCCAACCCAACATCAGCAGACACAGGCTCAACAAAGAGAATTGTATATTTTTCTTCATGATCAATTACCAAAAGTAGCCGTTAACACGATAGCCTTTTCTAAAGAAGCGGTAGCCCAGCACCACCTCGTGGTTGCCGTTATGGGCCGCATCGAATTCATTCACGTTTTGCTCGTAGGCATAGCCCAGGCTTAAGTGGTCATTGAGCAAAAAGCCGGTGAGGAGGCCAAAAGCTTCCTGGTTGCGATAAGAAACACCCGCCCAGATCAGCTCCTTATAACGAACTTTCACATTGCCATAGGCAGAGGCTTCTTTCATGCGGTCGTAGTTCATAAGAATGCTTGGCTGCAGGCGCACGTTGGGCCCCAGCTGCAGCTGGTAACCAGCAGAGAAAGCGTGCACCACGTAGTTGATCGGATCTTCAAAGGTATCGTCGTTGGTGCCCTGCAGAAAAGCAAGGCTGGTGGTGCTGTAACCCAGGTAAAAACGATCGCCGTAGATGGATACCCCTGTGTTAATGCTCATCTGGCGCTTTAGGGCATGGTTCTGCTGCAGACCTTCATACACATAGTCGTTAGCATCGCGTACCTCGTATCTGCCACCGGTAAGGTAGGCTTTGGCGTAGGTAACACCCGTACCTACCGACATGCTGAGCTTACGGGTAAGGGGCATATGATAGGCATAAGTAAGGCCTGCCTGATCGTCAATTGAAATACCGTTGGTGATGTAGCCATAGTAGGCACCCAGGCCGTGGCGGGCATTCATTTTCCGGTATTCCCTGTTCGACAGGTTTTCTTCATACGCCTCGGGGCGGCTAATCCTGATAGAATTAAGCCTGATATCCGGTTTGTAGAAACTACCATTTACGCTTGTATAAGCCTGGGTAGGTGCAAATTCTGAGCCTGCCCAGAGTTTGCGGTAGCCTACATTGGCCTGCCAGTACTTCTCTATACCCGTAAAGGCGGGGTTGAGCGCGTGCGGATTTTGAAAATACTGCGCTAACTCAAACTGCTGTTGGGCAGCTAGTGGTCCGGCACAGGCAATAATCAGTAAGAGTAAGAAATATATCTTTTTCATGGTTGTGTGCTCTTCGTTTTATCTCGCAATGGTAATGTGGCCTACACGTTTCTCTTTGCCGTCGTTGAACAGGATCTGATAGGTATAGGCACCATCAGGTAATGCTTTGCCATTGTGGGTACCATTCCATTCGCTGTCCGGGCCATACTGGCGGGAAGAGAAGAGCAGGCGGCCCCTGTTATCAAAGATCCTTACCTCGTGCTTCTGGAATTCTTCCAGCCCTAGAATGTTCCAGGTGTCGTTGGCGCCATCACCATTGGGAGTAATCAGTGTCGGGATGTCCAGTATGTCTTTTAATTTGATCACCACATTTACCCTGATATAAGTAGGCGTGCGCACTGCTTCGTCTGCATTGCAGTAAGCCAGGTCGTTCACTTTTACCCTGAAGCTGGTTTCGCCATACTGGTTGATACCAGGTGTTACAAAAAGCTGCCAGGTGTTTTCTTCGGCTGTTACCGGCAGTAGCTCCACTTTGCTGAGCATGGCTGCATCCACCTCTACTGCCTGCACATCCAGCGCTGTTTTGCCATCGTCTGCTACACTAAATACATAGTGTGGTTCTGCAGGATCAGGAATGGAATTCATGTAAACTTCTATGTCTACTTCTTCCTCAGCCACTGTTGGCAATGCGTTGTCACAGGTAACCACTACCCTAAACAGGTCTTCGTGTACCAGCCCTTCTCTGTCGGTTACAATGGCTTTAACATCTTCATACACTTTACCATCGTCTTCCAGCGGCGGGGTTCCTACCAGCTGTATTACCCATTGGGCATTGGTGGTAACACCTTCTACTACACTTAACCAGACGGGTGCATTTTCCAGCGTGATGGTAAGATCTTCTGTAGAAGGGCTATCGTTAAAGTCTACGTCGTTGAAGAATTCTGGCGAGATGGTATGCACGCCTTCTTCTTCTACAGCAAAGGCTACTTCAACCAGGTCTCCGGCAGGCGCATCATTTACCGGCTCAATGATGAGCCTGAAAGTTTTGCTAGCAGACGCGTAGCCGTCATTTGCGGTGAGGGTAAAGATGATACCTTCCGGTGCATTGGCATCCTGTACAGATACAAAGGTTACGGCACCTGTGGTAGCATCAATACTGGCTGTTACCTTTTCGTGATTGAGCGGGCTCAGGCTGTAGGTATATGTTTCGTCGGTTTCCCAGTCGTTATGGGCAGCAATTGTCACTACACTTACTGTGCTCTGGCCAAAATCTTCCAGCAGACGAATATCCTGGGCAACCAACTCAAACGCAGGCGCGTCGTTTTCAGGCGTCACCACTACCTTAAACATGATCACATTAGAGGAGTCTGTTCCATCAAAAGCACGGATGCGCATTTCCTGCTCTCCCCAGGCGTTTTCTTTGCTGGTCGCTGTAAAGGTACCATTGCTGAATTGCAGGTTGATAAAGTTTAAAGTCGCAGGCTCCGGCTTAATGCTGTAGGTTATGGTCTCGTTGGCTTCATCAGCCGTAGGCGTAGCCACAGTTATGGAACGGGTCGGGGTACCGGCAAAATCTTCTGCATGTACCCA
>JASLAE010000097.1 GCA_030147305.1 Cesiribacter sp. | reverse complement strand
GATGCTTTTACGCGGGCAAAAGCCTACGAGCAGACCTGGAACGCATACAATGGACTTTCTAAAAGAGAAAAGGCAAAAGCTGTTGCGCCCCGCAGAGACCTGGAGCTCGAGGCTTTGGTGCAAATCCTGAACGACGAGCTCCATATCACCAGCCACTCGTATGTACAGTCCGAGATTAACATGCTGCTGAAGGTGGCCGAAAATTTTGGCTTCGACATCAATACCTTTACACACATACTGGAGGGCTATAAAATGGCCGATAAAATGGCTGCCCAGGGTGTGGGGGGTGCCACTTTTGCCGACTGGTGGGTGTATAAAATGGAGGTGCAGGAGGCTATTCCTTATAATGCAGCTCTTATGCACGGGCAGGGTGTGGTAACGGCCATTAACTCCGACGATGCTGAAATGGCACGCCGCCTGAACCAGGAGGCTGCCAAAACGGTCAAGTATGGCGGTGTAAGTGAGGAAGATGCCTGGAAAATGGTTACCCTTAATCCGGCCAAACTGCTGCACCTCGACGATCAGATGGGCTCCATTAAGGTAGGCAAAGATGCAGACCTGGTGCTCTGGAATGAACATCCGCTTGCCGTATACGCGAAGCCGCTTAAGACCATGATCGATGGCATTGTCTATTTCGATGTGGCGCTTGATGAAAAGATGCGCCAGGAAATGCAGCAGGAGCGCGCGCGCCTGATCCTGAAAATGCAGGATCACAAGCAGAATGGCGGCGCCACCAAACCGGTGTCACTCAAAAAGCAGCACCTCTGGCATTGCGAAGACCGGTTGATCAATTACGAATCAGGTATCAAACATTAAAATTTCAGAAAGCGCTTCTACCTGGCTGCAGCACAAGGGTTGCCAGGTTGAAGCGCATGATAATTGCATAACATGAAAAATTTACTCTTATATACAGCCCTGCTGGCTTTGCCCCTGGTTACCCGGGCTCAGGCCCCTGCAGCAGCCCCCAAACAGACGCAGCCCATGGCTTTGATGAATGGGGTAGCTCATCTGGGCAACGGGAAAGTAATTGAGAACAGCGCCATCCTGATTCGCGATGGTAAGATTGAAAATGTAGTGGATGCCACTTCCACACGCCTGGCGCTGGAAGGCTATGAAATCATATCTGTAGAAGGCAAGCATGTGTATCCGGGCTTTATCCTGCCTTACTCAAATTTGGGCCTGCGTGAGATAGATGCAGTACGGGCAACGCTGGATGAAGAGGAGGTGGGAGATTTCAATCCTAATGTACGTTCGCTTATTGCCTATAATACCGATTCTGAAATAACCCCAACTGTAAGAACCAATGGTATATTGCTGGCACAGGTTAGCCCGCGTGGTGGTTACATTTCAGGTTCATCTTCTGTAGTGGCCTTAGATGCCTGGAATTGGGAAGACGCTGTGGTACAGGCCGATGATGGTCTTTGGATGAACTGGCCATCCGTTTATCGCCAAACAGGCTGGTGGGCTGAACCGGGCCCTATCGAAAAAAATAAAGATTACGAAAAGCAAAAAGGTGAGATAGAAGCTTTTCTGGCCAGCGCGCTGGCGTATAACGAAGGAGAAAAACCCAAAGTGACGGACCTGAAAATGGAAGCCATGAAGGGCTTATTCGATGGCAGCCAGCGGTTGTACATTACTGCCAACTACGCCAAAGAAATAGTAGAAGCGGTAAGTACAGCCCAGAAGGCTGGAGTAAAGAATATTGTAGTGGTAGAAGCAGAAGATGCCTGGTATGTAAAAGACTTTTTAAAGGAGCATAACATCCCGGTATTGCTGGCAAACCTGCACCGCCTGCCAAGCCGGCCCGAAGAAGATGTAGACATGCCCTATAAATTACCGCACCTGCTGCAGCATGAGGGTATCCTGGTAGGGCTGGTCTATGACGACCTGAAAAGCAATCGTAACCTGCCGTTCTTTGCCGGCACTGCAGCAGCTTACGGGCTTGACAAAGAAGAGGCCCTGAAGATGATTACCTCCAACACGGCCAAGATATTAGGCATCGACGATGAAACTGGCACGCTGGAAACTGGTAAAAGAGCCATTCTTTTCGTTTCCGAAGGAGATGCCCTGGATATGCGCACCAACAAGGTAAGCCTGGCGCTGATTGACGGCCGCAAGCTCGATCTGGACAACAAGCAGATCCGGCTGTACGAAAAGTTTAAGGGCAAATATGATGCGCAGACGGGACAGTAAGGATACTTACTAAAATAAAAAAGCTGCTCCCTTAAAGGAGCAGCTTTTTTTATGTCTAAATTTTTATGCCTTTGTGTTGTTGAGTAGCTTTTGAAGCTCCCGGTTCTCTTCCACCTGCCGCGCCAGTTCGGTTTCGCGCAGGACAATAATATCCTGGTATTCCCTGGCTTTGCGGGACATTTCTTCCTGGGTAGCCTGTAGCTCTTCCATGTTCTGCCGCATTTCCTCTTCCTGGGCTTTCATCTCTTCCGACTGCGCCTGCAGGTTTTCCATCAGGCGCTTCATCTCTGTTGAGGATCTAAGGGTCAGGATGGCAGAAGCAATGATCTCACCGATTTTTTGCAGGAATTCTATTTCATGCTGCCGAAAGACTTTGAATGAGGCGATCTCCAAGACACCCTCTACAGTTTCGTTAAACTTAAGCGGTATGATGGCCAGACAGGTTGGAGTTGCTTCTCCCAGTCCACTGGTAATGTGCACATAGTTTTTAGGAATGGCGGTGAGCAGGGTAACATCTTTCTCCAGATAGGTTTGCCCAACCATGCCCTCACCGGGTGCCAGCGTCTTTTGCATGTGTTTTTTACGGTCATAGGCATAACATCCGTATAGTTTCAGCACTATCTCGCCTTCGCCATTGTCCTCTACAAAAAACAGCGATGCCTGGTTAGCACCCAGATATTTCACCACAGTGGCTGTAATCTTATCGGATAGCAGATCAACATCGTCCTGATGCTGGCGAACCAGCTCTGCAAATTTAGAAACACCTTCCGTAGCCCAAAGCCTGATCTGGTCTTCCTGCTTAACCTTGATCATCTGTTCTTTCATCTGCAGCAGTTCTCCTGCCAGATTTTCGCGGTTCAGCTCCTTGTTTTCTTCATGCAGACCATCCCAGCTAATGTCAAAGTTACCTTTGGCAATATTGGAAATAAAGCCTGTTGCTTTTCGTAGATTTTCAATCAGGGTCTCTATCAGTTTGTTTTCGTCCAGCTGCTCTTCTTCCTGTGTGTTTTTATGGGGTCGGAACAAATAGCGCTGGTTATTTTCGTCCAGTGCTTTGAAAAGCTGCACCCTGCGTTTTTTGTCTCTGGTCAGCTTTATTACCACAATTAACAGGGTGGGTATGCCCAGGGCAAAGAGTAAAATACGAACAGCCGTAGAAATAAACATAATCTTGTTTGTCTTTTCCTGGCTGGCCTTCAGGATTGCGGCTTCCTTTATTTCCAGGGCGTCTTTGTAATCTTTGTAGGTAAACCAAACGGCCCGTCCCGGATCTGCCCGGATGACACTGTCGATGGCACGGAAGTTCTCCTGCTTGCGCCATTCGACCATTTGCTCAACCAGGTCGAAATAGCCATAAAACGCTTTCTCGACCGGCTGAATATCCGAAGGATTCATGCCCTGCTTATGAACAATGGTCTTTAGGCGCTTGAAGAAGACAGGCAGAGAGTCGCGTGCATCGGTATATGGTATTAACAGCTGTTCTGTTGGGATAATGTAATAGCCTCTGAACCCCATGTCGCAGTTGTTCAGATTTCTGATTACTTCCTGCATGGTTAACTGAACGGATGTTACTTCACTACTGACAGCTTCGTGTTGTTCCAGTACAGTTCTGTTGTAGTAGTCCAGAATACCATTGCTGATAATGAAAAACAGAATGAAGTAGATAGAATAATTTATAGAATTTGCCTTAAACCGCTGAAGCCACTGCATAGGATGATGCTTTACATATTGTATAGCTAAAGCTATTTCAATTTAGCAGGAGATGTCCCGCATTCATTGAAGAGATATTACATAGATTATATTCTCTGACATTCTTCTGCAAACAGCTGATCTTGAATATTTTTTGAGCAAATGTGGCCGGAAATCACTCCTTTTTAGTGATTTTTCATATAGTTAGCTGTTCACCAACTACCCTTTTACCATGTTTATTGGGTGCAGGGAATTTTTTGCAACAAAAACATCCTGAATCTTTCGTTGGGTTTTTTCCTGTAAACGTTTGTAAAGCCGATTACGAGCTGTTTTTATGCATGTACTGGGAGCATACGATAAATTGTTGCCCCCAAAACAATAGTCCTGAAATTATAGCAACCTTGCCTTTGCAGGCATCCAGAAAAGCTGTAATGAACCAGGCTGAATAAGTCAGAACCATACAGCTTGTTATCAGTTTTCTTTATGTGCGGGAGTGTATAAAGTGCTGTTGCTAAAGGAGTGATTATGTCAAACAGGTTTGTCAGAATAGCAAAAAAGGTTATCAAAGATACTGTTCAGCGGTTTTCGGCGGCCGACCCGATTGTATATAGCGCTGCCATTGCCTTTTTTACCCTTTTTAGTCTGCCGCCTATACTAATCATTGTGGTGAAGGTGGGCGGAACGTTGGTTGGAGGAAAACGGATTGCCGGAGAAGTTTACCTACAGGTACGCGATAAGGTGGGTGAGGAGAGCGCAAGGCAAATTCAAAGCATGCTCGAATCTGGTTTTCAATGGGGCGATGATCCTCTCTCCAGAGGTCTTAGTATATTTTTGCTCCTGTTTACGGCCACTGTGGTTTTCACCTTCATCAAAAAAGCCCTTAACAGTATCTGGAATGTGAAGCCCAAGCCCAGGAAAGGTTTGTTAAAGTTTGGGATAGACAGGCTCATGTCCCTGCTGATGATCATTGCCATGGGGGTGCTGATCGTGGCCAGTTTACTGCTGGATTCGCTCATTGCTATTTTTGCAGATGAATTCAGTGATGAGCTGTTAGGGCTTACGCCTTACCTTACCCGCATTTTTAATTTTTTGATTTCATTTATACTGCTCACGCTAAGCTTTGGGGTACTCTTTAAAGTGCTGCCCGATATCCGTTCTCCCTGGAAGCCCATTTGGGTGGGCGCCATCATTACCGCTCTGCTATTTTCATTCGGTAAATTCCTGATAGGTCAGATCATTAGCGGCACCGATATTTCTACAACATATGGCGCAGCAGGATCGCTTGCAGCTATCCTGCTTTGGGTATTTTACTCTTCGGTTACCGTGTTGCTGGGCAATATCTTTACCAAAATCTATTTTTTACATTTAGGGCTACAGGTAAGACCATCTGAAAATGCGGTAGCCATTGAAGTGCGGGAGCTGGAAAAGGCTGATCATGGTGAAAAAGTTGTGTCTTAAAATGCCGTCGAAATAAGCTTGATAGCCGTCTGATTTTTTTACAAATTAGCGGCCAATCCTGTTTTTGCCTTGAACATAAAAGCCCTCCTCATTACGTTTGTTATTGCGCTTGTCCTGGCTATTGGCGGTTATTGGTTATATCAGCGGCAGTCTTCTTCTTCAGTACCGTCACTTCGGTCGTTGATTCCTCCGGATGCAGTATTGGTCTATAGCATCCAGCAGCCAGGGGTTGCCCTGGACAGCCTGCAGCATCATGCCCTGGGCGAAATATTTAAGGACATTCCATCGCTGCAGCGCATGAAGGGCTACAAAGAGCAGCTGCTAGCGCTATCGCCGGCATCTGAAGCATTACTAAAAAACAGAGAGCTTCTTTTTTCACTGCACATTACTGAACGCAACAATTTCGATTACCTGCTGCTGCTGCCCCTGGGGACTCAGAAAGACCAGGGCCTGTTGCAAGATCTTAACAAAGCATTAGCTGCACAGCCCGATCATTATAAAATAACCCAGCGTACATATCTGGGAGAAGAACTGATAGAAATCAGAGCCCTTCAGGAAGGACGTACCTTTAGCTTTTATGTCCTGGATGGCGTGCTTACCGGCAGTTTTACTTCTTTTCTGGTAGAGGCCGCGCTGCGCCACAGAAAAGAAGGTTTGCATGAAGCAGAGCTTCCGGCCTGGTTGCTGGAAGAGACCGGCAGCCGGGTATTGGAAACCATGGGCACAGTTGCATTGAATATGCAGCAGCTGCCTGCCCTGTTGCGCATGTTTGCCCAAAATGACAGCCTGGTGCAGGATATTGTGCCACGCCTGCCTTATTTCAGCCATTTAGAGGCCATTACTGCCCCTGAAGGGCTGCTGCTTACAGGTTTCACAAAACCACAAAGTACGGAAGATCCTGACTTTCTATGGGCTCTGCACAACCAGAAACCGCAGGTGATGGGGCTGGAGTATCTGGTGCCCCAGCGAACAGCCACCCTTATGTTTTTGGGACTTAGTGCCCCGCAACAATGGCACGAACGCCTGCGCAATTACTGGGAGAGAAAAGCTCCCGAGCAATGGGAGCGATGGCAGGTGCTGGATGCCAGGGTTCCTGGGGCTAAAAAGCTTATTGCACTTTTAGGCAATGAGGCTGGGCTAGCCACCATACCCGCGGTGGGGGCGGGTCAGCCAGACCGCCTGTTGCTGCTGCAATTGGCCGATAGTGCAGCTGCAGGACAACTGATGCATGAACTGGTAAAGCAGATGGCGCCCGGGGCTACGCTTTATTCAGAAAATTTCATGGGGCAGCAATTGCAGGAATTGCCTTATCAGGAGCTGCCAGCCGCGTTTTTGGGTAGTGCCTATCTTGGATTTAAAGAAAGCTATTATACGATTGTAGATCGATATCTGGTGGTGAGCAGTTCTATTCCGGCACTGAAAGATATGTTAATGGATGTGCAGGCTGAAGATACCTGGCAGCGTTCCCTGAGGATCAATAAGTTTATGGCGCGCCTGGACCGGGAGCAAAATTATGCCTTGTTCCTGAATACTACCAGTCTGTGGCCCATGTTGTACAGTCGCCTGGCTCCACCCTGGAAAGCTTTCTGGGATAAGCATGGCATGGCCCTCAGACAGGTAGATTTGTTATCGCTACAGCTTTCTGCCGCAGAGGGTTCTTTTTATACCAACCTTTTCATGCACATGGCGCTTCGCCCCGAACGTCAGCTGGAGCAGATCCGCCTGCTGGCCTCTGCCCAGAGTCTGTTGCCTTCGCCAATTGTACATGCTCCTGCAGCTGTTTCTTATCGCACCAGCCAGGGAGGGCACTGGCTGGTGCAGGATTCATCCCAAAGCCTTTATCTCGTCAATCATCAGGGCAAAGTGCTCCATGCTGCTCCCTTGGGTGGTTACTGGCAGCAGCAGGTAATAGAAATAGACCCGCAAAAGAACAAGACTCCTCATTATTTTATGGCAACAGCCGATAGTGCTTATGTACTTCGGCCAGATTTATTGCCTTTGCGGCCATTCCCGCTTGCGCTGCCGCAGCTTGAAAAAATTGCGTGGAGCAAAGCGCTGGATTATGATGGTTCACGCCGCTACCGTTTCCTGCTTGCTGATGCATCAGGTAATTTGTATATGTATGACCTGGATGGGATAAACCTGGAGGGCTGGCAGCCCCTGGCAATAGGAGGCGCTTTGAGTATGGCTCCCGGACATATGCGCGTGCGTTCCAGAGATATTATTTATGCCTTTCAGAAAAAAGGGATTGCGCATGCACTAACCAGAAAAGGAGTGCATTTGAAAGGCTTTCCGCTTAACCTTGGCGATAGTTTGGCAGGCCCCGTGCATGTTCGGCAGGGATCTGATTTTAAAAGTACCCGCTTTGTTACCGTTAGTGTTTCCGGTCTGTTGCTGGAATGGGATCTGGAAGGTAATATTTTAGTGCGCAGGCAACTCTACAGACCAGATGCCAGGGCACGGTTTTACCTGGTACCCGACAGCAGGGAGAAGGGTTATATCATTACACAACAAGATCGCTTTCGGCTCAGGCTGCTGAATGAGGAGGGGCAGGAGCTTTTTGAAAAAGACTATCTGGGTGCCAGTACGCTGGTGGTGCAATATTTTTCGTTTTCTGATGCGGCTTCTTTGGTTGCTGTAACCGATCCTGATCAGGAGTTTACCTACTTGTATGATTTATCAGGAAATTTGCTGCAGGCCCAACCTTTTAATAGCTGCTGCCCCATAGATATTCGGTTGAGCAGCGGAGGAGATTCGCTTCGTTTAATAAAGGCTTTCGACCGGCAGATAGAGCAGTACGTATTGCCTGTTTTAAATACATCTAAATAGCGATAGTACAAAAAAATTGTACTGATAGTACAACTATGTATTTACGGTGTACGTATATGTTATTGAAAAGCGTACTGGAAAATGTTAGATTTCGGTAAGCAGATGTAAGGGAAAAAGCATAATTAAATGCGTTAATATTATATAAGGCTTTACCTTAACCGTTAATAAATCTCCTCTCGATATGGTTCAACATTTACTTTGTTTTACTGCTTTTTTATTGGTTGGTTTTGTAGTACCCGCACAGGGTCAGCAGGCAATTCCACTGACGCAGGCTTTTAGTACCGCCCTTAGCAAAGGAGACGTACAGGGTTTAACAGCCTTGCTTGATGAGGAAGTGCAGCTGGTGCAGCCAGGAGAAAATGGAACCTTTCGTAAGCAGGCTGCCACGGGAAAACTGGCTGTTTTTCTACGCCAGAATCCACCTGTGAGCTTTTTTATGAAGCACCAGGGTGCTTCTGCAGATGGACAGGTATATGCCATAGGCCAACTTACTACCCAATCCGGCGGCAATTATAAAGTATTGCTGCGGGCAAAGCAGGCTGGTACCCAATATAGAATTTTCAAACTAGACTTACTTCAAAATCTTTAGTATCTGCCAAGATCACAAAAAGCGCCATGGTTTTGCCCTGGCGCTTTTTTGTGTTTAAAGCATTCTGGCTCCAATTGAGCGCGCTGCAATGAAATCATTAAGCTTATCACAGGCAAACACTACTAAAAACTCAGTGTTAAAGGGCAAGGACTAAGGACTAATTTATAACTTGCAGCAAACGTAAATTTTTTATTACAAATACATGAAATTCGGAACAAAAGCCATTCACGCAGGCGTAGAGCCCGATCCGCATACTGGCGCCATCATGACGCCCATCTACCAAACATCAACTTACGCGCAGGAATCACCCGGCAAGCACAAGGGATATGAATACTCCCGCACCCATAACCCTACCCGCAGAGCCCTGGAGCAAAGCCTGGCAGCGCTGGAAAATGGTAAATGGGGCCTCTGCTTTTCTTCTGGACTGGGTGCCATGGATACCTTGCTCAAGCTTTTCAAGCCCGGCGATGAAATTATCAGCACAGACGACCTTTACGGTGGTTCTTACCGCATTTTTAAAAGGGTGTACGAAGACTTTGGGCTGAAATTTCATTTTGTGCCCATGCAAAGTATGGATGCCATCAAAGAGAAGATCAATGCCAATACCCGCATGATCTGGGTAGAAACGCCTACCAACCCACTCATGAATATCATAGACATCCGGGCGTGTGCAGCATTGGCTAAAGAGCACAAGCTGTTGCTGGCGGTAGACAACACCTTTTGTTCGCCTTACCTGCAAAACCCCTTAGATCTGGGTGCAGACATTGTCATGCACAGTGTTACAAAATATATTGGCGGACATTCCGATGTGGTGATGGGGGCTCTGGTGCTGAACAGTGATGAGCTTAACGAGCGCCTGATGTTTCTGCAAAATGCTTGCGGCGCAGTGCCTGGCCCTCAGGACTGCTTCCTGGTATTGAGAGGTGTAAAAACCCTGCACATCCGTATGCAGCGCCACTGCGAAAATGGCAAACAGATAGCGCAATATCTTGTGCAGCATCCCAAGGTTGGAAAGGTTTACTGGCCTGGCCTGGAGAATCATCCCAATCATGCCGTGGCAAAGCAACAGATGCGTGACTTTGGCGGGATGATCTCTTTTACCTTAAAAGGAGATGTGATGGAAGATGCCATAAAGGTGCTGGAGCGTTTAAAATTCTTCACCCTCGCTGAATCTTTGGGTGGTGTGGAATCGCTTTGTGGACATCCGGCGACAATGACGCACGCCAGCATTCCAAGGGAAAACAGGGATAAAATAGGCCTTAAAGATTCGCTGATCAGGCTTAGCGTAGGAATAGAAGATGTAGAAGACCTGTTGGCAGACCTGGAACAAGCAATTGGCTAGTTAAGTCATAGCGTTCTCTTAGTTTTCAAAGCCGTCTGAAAGGATGGCTTTTTTTATTTCTCATTGTATTATAAACAAAAGATCTATTCCATCTGTAGAAACAGGGGAAGTATACATTCATCTAGGCCAAATTGCATGAGTGTTAAACTTTTAAGCAGTCCCTTTAGGTGTTATTTGGATAAAATGCTCCTTTAGCCACAATAACCATCTCGGCATATTCTGTATTTACTTGTACATCTGCTTTATTTTCAGTAATATAAAGCCATAGTAGGCAACGAACGTTAGTTTTTTAAATGCCTGCAGGTTAAATACTTTTCATACCATTTCAACCTTTCTTTCTTCTCAAGTGTCTATTAACCATAGAAGTGCTTAATGTACAGCGACAAGGAAATTGTTGACGGATGCCTCCGTAAAAATCTGAAAATGCAACAGGTTTTGTACGACCGCTTTGCCGGCCGCATGTTTGTTGTGTGCTTAAGGTATGCATCGGGTCAGCTGGAGGCAGAAGATATATTGCAGGAAGCATTTGTAAAGGTCTATCGTAAGCTTGATACCTATCGGGAAGAGTCTTCGCTCGCACACTGGATTAAAAGGGTCGTGATCAATACTGCCCTTAACCACCAGCGAAGCAAGCTCTATATGTACCCGATGGTAGACGTAGAGCAACTTCATGACCTGGCAGATCAGGAGAATACACTTTCTGGTTTTGGATACCAGGAATTGTTAGAGTTTATTCAGGAGCTGCCTTCGGGCTGCAGAGTAATCTTTAACCTGTATGCCATTGAAGGATACGGGCACAAGGAGATTGCTGAATTGCTGGGCGTATCAGAAGGTACCAGCAAGTCGCAATATGCACGGGCTAAGAAGTTGTTACAGCAACAGTTGGCGGAATCGGAGAAAAGTAGGTATGGACAAAGAATTCAATAAGTTTGGCGCGTGGGAAGACGCCTGGCATCAGGCCTTTAAAGACGCTGAGCATGCTCCCCCAAACAAGGTTTGGCAGGGGCTGGAGAATTCCCTTTTGGAGCAGCAGCTGCAGCGTTACAAGCGAAAGTTATTTCTGTATCAGTGGCTGGCAGCAGCATCTGTTGTACTTTTGGGTTTGTGGACAGGTTGGTGGGTATTCTTCGCTCAACCAACCAGTGAAACCTATCTGGCTGCTGAAAAGAACACAACCCCTACCGCAATCGCGCAGCAGACACCAATTGCTGAGGAGGATCTGCAGAATTCGGGTACAGCTGCTTTTTCGCAGAGTATTGATAAAGGTGATGCTCAGGAGCACAAGCCTTCATCGCCTGCCTCTACCAGTCAAGGGATAGCTGCATCGTCATCTGGCGTAGATATAATACAGGGCAATGCAGATGTGCCTGGTGTTGAGGCAAATGTGGTCCTGGCACCAGCACAACAAACTACTGGCAACAGCACAACTTTAGCTGCTGCTGATAGAACCACTAAACAGCCAATTGCTGCGGTTGTGGAATCTAGCCCGTTGCCGCAGGTTACACCACAAACATTAGCAGTTGAACGAACGCCGGAAGCGGAGAATACCTGGTTATTGGCACTTAATTATCCGGATATTAAAGGGCTGAAAGCTGCATTAGCCCTGGAAAGGGAAACATTGACCAGGACATTCGTGTAGTAGCCACTTCGCCCACAGATAAAAAGAAAAAGAACCTGTTTATCAATGGCGATCTGTGGCTGGGCGCTTCTCTGGCCAGCAATGTGTTCGATCCCAATATGGCCAATATCAGAAGCTATGAACTGGCGTGGGCGGAACAGCCTCCGGTGAGCAAGGGGGGGCAGGTTTATACTGCCAATGTTGCAAACTGGGATGAAAAGGAAAAGAGCCTGCCTTCTTTTGATTTTAAGATTGATGCTGCTTTCCGCTTAAACAACCGATGGATGCTGCAAAGCAGTGTACAGTATGGAACGTACCGGGTAAATACAACCACTGGTACTTTTACCGATCCGGAAAGCCAGATGGTATACCCGCTCTATTATACCAACTTTAGCTACGATAAATTGCAGACGGTGAACCATAACGCAAGAGTCGCTGCACCTGTGAATGCACTCAATTCTTACAAGTTTATAAGCGTTCCTTTGTCGTTCAGCTATATATTGGTTGAACGCAGTGTGGGCATCGCACTTAGTACGGGAGTGTCTTCAGATTTCTTTTTGGGTGGTTACATCGAAGGCCTCGATAACAGTCGCTTAGGGAATATGGAAAGGTACCAGATATCTGCTGGTGAGGATTCTCCCTTCCGGAAGGTGCACTTTAATGCTTTGGTTAGTGCACAGCTTTTCTATCGTGCCGGGCATAATTACCTGATTACCCTTGAGCCTACCTACAAGTATGCTATCACCGATTTTAACAAAAGAGGCAGCATCTTTGGTAGCAGACCTACTCAATTTGGTCTAGCCTTCGGCATGCGTTTTATTCTCAGGTAAAAAATATTTTAAACGATTCCAACCTTCTGTTAACAGATAGTGTCAGGGTAATAGAAAGCTCTTGATGAGCGAAGCATTTTATATTGTAATTGATATTTCCTTTTAGATAAAAGGGTGTGAAGAGGAGGAAACGCTGGCTAAAAAGCCGGCGTTTCGTTTTTATACACCTTCAAGCCGCAACATTCTTGCGCTTTTGCAAAAAGTCATTTAGCTAATCATCAACTACTAAATTAGATAAGCCTGTCTTCCTGAAATGGTAGCTGATTTTGTATGTTCTTTTTTCCTAAATTAGTCCCCCTAACCATCGAATGCTAATATTTCTTCCCTGGCACGAAGTGCTGTGGTGAAACAGCCTGGCGCAGGTTTATTTAAAAGCATGTTAAGCAGAACCATAGCTCAGTCTGATGCAAATTTGCTGCGGGGAATAGCCATACTGGCAATCATGCTTCATAACTATTTCCATGTACTGGAGCAGACACCAGGCGAACAGGAATTTATCTTTTCAATTGGGATAACCTTGCGGTTTCTGCACAATCTTGCTAATCAGCCCTATGATTTAGTCAGACAGGTTTTTTCCTTTTTAGGCCATTATGGCGTGCAGATATTTGTTTTTCTCAGTGGTTATGGATTAGCCCTCCGGTACCGTTCCGAACATCCTATAGACTATAAAAAGTTTGTTATAGAGCGCTTGCAAAGGCTGTATCCCGTGTTGCTGGTTGCAGTGCTGGGTCTGTTGTGCTACAAGGCTGCTGTTGCTTTGTTATTTCCTTACAGCCATATCAACTTAAGCACTTTTATCTGGGAAGCGCTTTTGAAGCTAAGCCTGCTGTCTAACCTGGTCCCTGACCAGGCCCTTAGTATCACCGGACCCTGGTGGTTTTTTTCCATGATCTTTCAGCTATACCTGATTGCTCCCCTCTTATTGCAGGTACGGCGCAATAGTACCCTGATCATGATGATTGTTGCTGCCTGGAGCTTTCAGATTGGCATTCTATTTTTCTCAGGAGACTATATTGAATACTTCAGGTTAAACTTTATTGGTCACTTACCTGAATTCTGTCTTGGAATTCTTTTGGCTAAAGAGCAGAAGGGCAGTTTTTCTAAAACTTTGGCGCTGTGTTGTTTTGTCCTCTTTGTATTAGGTAGCTTTTACCCCATTGTTTGGGTTTTATCTTTTACCTGCATTCCGGTTTTAGCTGTAACAGTTTATCAACGAATAAGACCAGTAAGAGATAATCTGTTAAGCAGGCTGGTCCATTTCTTTGGAAAAAATTCGCTGTACTTTTTTGCAGTACATAGTCTCTGCAGACCACCTTTTGTTGCACTCGGAAACAGATCTATAGCGTGGTCGTTGCTGGCGGCAGTACTTTACCTGTTGGTTGTAACCGTGATCACTTTGATCTTCAGGCAGGCAGTCAGATATTTTGAGCTCTTTTACATCAAATTAGGAATAGCAACGATCCAGAAACATAATGCCAGACATGGTAACCTGTAGAAAAGAAAGCCTTTTATTGAGTTAGCACGGGCCGGCCCATTATTGTTAAGTACCTGTTGAAAACAACAAAGTAGTTCACAGCTAAATTTACTATCCCGATAAAATTGAATGTGAAAACTAGTACGGATAAAGTCTTTAGCAGAAACCTATTACAGCCGTTACTGCTATATGTGATGCTCTGTCTCTTTGTAGTTACGGTAGAGATGCGGCCGGGCAGGGTGTATATGCTGCTGCAGATGTTGCTCTTTAGGGAGAGTGTACAGCAGCTGGTCATTTATCTGCTTCTGTTTGCTTATACAGTCTGGGGTATCCATATCGCCCTACTTAATAAAAGCAAATGGGTTTGCCTGGCTTATCTTGTTTTTCTTTTTCCTTTTTTGTCCATAAGTCTGAGTTACCGGCTGATTACGGGCTACAATTATTCTTATGCCGATGCTCAAACGGCCCTGAATAACCTGCACCTGTTTAAAGAGGCCTGGGCAACTTTTACCCTGTCTGTTGTATTAGCCATAGCTGCAGCTTTTTTGATCTGCCTACTTTTTTGGTTCATTAACAGGAGAGCAAAAGGGATTTACAGCAAATTTCATTTTTTTCTGGTGCTGCCAGCTATGTTATTAAGCCACTGGTATATCCATGAAACTAATGGTAATACAGATGATCTGCCGGTTGCTTACCGGGTGCCTCTCAGCACATTGGCGGCCTATCAGCGTTTTCTGCCCTTACAGGATCGTCTGCCGGTAACAGTTTTGCCCCGGCATGCCGGTGTAAAACATTTATTCCTGATTGTAGACGAAAGTATTACGGGGAGCTACCTTTCGCTGAATGGCTATGCCGTTGCAACTACTCCCTTTTTGAATAGTAATAAAGACAGCATCCAGAATTTTGGTATTGCCGCGGCCTTCACCAACCAAAGTGCAGGCAGTAACATTGCACTGATGAGCGGCCTGCAGATGGCAGAGCTTCCGGATAAGGAATTCAGGGCACTAACGAGACCAAGTATTTTTCAATATGCAAAGAAGGCTGGTTACACCACCTATTTTATTGATGCCCAGGTGGGGAAGGGGGCTTTGCAGAATTATATGTCGCTTCAGGATCTTAAGCACATTGACCATTTTGTGCAGATTGGCGAACAGCAGCCGGACCTTCCATACTACATGCGTGATTTTGCAGGAGCAGAGCTGTTATTGACGATTGTTGACAGGGAGCAAAAATCTTTTGTATACTTTAAT
Source organism: Cesiribacter sp. (assembly GCA_030147305.1). Lineage (GTDB taxonomy): Bacteria > Bacteroidota > Bacteroidia > Cytophagales > Cyclobacteriaceae > Cesiribacter. The sequence goes on along the minus strand of JASLAE010000097.1, from coordinate 11,706 downwards.
AAAGCAGGTGCCCACTGGCCCTACGCCCGCACCTATCCTCCTGATTCTGTCTTTTATAAGCCTGTGCTTCCGGAGCAGAGTATGATGCAGGATAAAGAGAAGTCTCTGAACACCTATTATAATGCAATCAGGTGGACGGTAGATGGATTTTGGAAGCAGCTTCTGCCTGCCTTAATACCTTTAGACAGTACGTATATCATGTATACCTCCGACCATGGTCAGGATCTGTCAGGGGATGGTATTAGCATACGGCATGCCCGCACTACCCAAACAGCTGCCGTTGAAGCAGATGTGCCGCTTTGGGTGCTCGATAAAACCGGCTACAGCCTCACCTATTCCAGTCCACAGCCCAACCAACAAACGCATGCGCAGATCTTTCCAACACTGCTGCTTATGCAGGGTTATGACTCAAAATTTATCAGGAATAACTATGGCCTAACTTTATATGATGCTGTTGAGCCTACGCCCAGGACTTTCTTAAGCGGAGACATTTTCGGTCGGGGACCCCATCAAACAATTCTTTTCGATGCATTGCGACCTTAGGCCTGTAGTAGGAAATTCCCGGCTTATATAGCCTAAACCGGATCAACTCCTCTTTCTCTCTTGAACCAGCTACTGAAGATGTTCAGGCGGCTAAAGAACTCTTTGCGGGGTACTGCCAGAATGGTAAAAATCCGTTTTCTTGCTTCAATAAAGCTCTCACGGCGAATGGCTTTGCGGTTTACAGCATGCACAGCGCCACAATATTTTTGGGTGATCAGGCCAATTCGCAGCACCATTAATCCGTTAAAGGTGCCCTGTACAATGCTTTCTACCACATTGCCCAAGCCTGGAATAATCTTGGTTGCGCGGGCACCCATAGACGCTGTGGTCTCTGCACCATGGTTAGCCAGTTCGTCAATAAACTCCTGAATATTTTCTTCCAGGTACTGGTCCAGGTTATCTTCTAACAGTTTGGCACCAATTACAATAAGGCCAATCTGGCTGTATAAATTGAGCAACTGCCGCAGGCTGGTTCTTTGCCAGTAAACACGGCTTACCCGATAAACCGTATTGATGGCGAAGTACATAACAATAAAACTATCAAATGTACCATTCTGTGAAATAGCAGTGCCGGCAAAGGTCCGCACCGTATTGTACTGAATAACCCGGTCAGCATGACGGTTGAGCATGCTCACAGCAGTTGGAATGTCCTTTTCAGATTCCACAAGCACATTTTCACGTTTTAACAGCTTGTTTTTCTGATAGCGTTTAACCAGAGAAGCACGATAGTTTGCCAGTAATTCGGGATCGTCCGTAGCGGGTGGCAGCTTTGCTTTTGGTAGGGTAAGGTAGGTATAGAGCGGAACTAGTATTAGTCCAAAGATTAATCCGCTTAGTCCGTACAAAACGATATCGCCAAAAATGGGATCGTAACGATCTGCCAGATACACAAGATTGGCAATCTGTGCAATCAGGAACAGCACAAATCCCAATACAAAGAGCAGGAGCAGGGGTATAATAAGGAATTTTATAGTACGCATAAGGAATATTGCTATTGCAGCTCATTGATTGCCCGGCAGCTATTATTAATGAAATCAGGCCTGCACAGCATTCAATTTTCTGATGCTATTATTACGGATATTGGCTAAAGAACGTTATCTCAGCTCTATACTTTGCAAAAGATAGGAGAATAAAGTACTGGAGCGAGCGATTAATTACATGGATTATTTACGCGTAGAATTTTTTCTGTTTCAGTTTGTCAAAAGATTTCTTAATTTTTGAAATATCATGGCATAAATTCCTGGAGAGAGGAAATATCATGAGTGAGAGATTTCTGCTAGATTAGCTTTATAGCTGATAAGTCGTAGATAAATTTTAAAAATACATGGTACTGATTCTGGGTTTCTGTCCCGGTAAATCAATGCTGTCTTATAACCTTTTGCCAATTTCGTGAAACAGCTATCTTCCCTGCCAGTAGAGAACACGCATGTTGAGCAAGAAAAGCAGGACCTGCTGGAGTATATAGCCGCTCAGGAACAAATGCTGGCCCAGACTACACAGTATCTGATGCAGATACAGGCGCAATTGGAGGAATCACGGCAGGCGCTTTTTCACCAGAATAAAAATCTGGAACAGATCGTAGAAAAACGCACTACCGAGTTAAAAAAAACGGTTGCAAAGTTAGAACATGAAATAGAACATCGGGAATTGGCACAACGAAAGCTTTCCATCGTCAATAAGGAACTGAACCTGCTGCTTTACCGGTCTTCACATGATTTTAAAGGGCCCGTATGCACTGCCTTTGGTTTACTATCACTGCTCGATAATAAAGAAGTGGATAAGGAGGCTCAGGAATACATGCAGTTGCTCCGCAAACCCCTAAATAAGCTGGATGCCCTTACAAAAACCATCACTTCAATTGCTGACATCAGAGAAAACCAGGCCACAGTAGAAACTATTGATCTGCAAGGCGTAATCAGCAACGTACTGGTTTCATACCAGCATAAACTAGGGGAAGCATATCCGGCGGTAACAACCAATATATCATATCCATCTGTATTTCGTTCAGATCCTCGTCTGTTCGAGAGCATTTTATTAAATTTATTGGATAATGCATTTCAGTATCGGCTGAAGAACAGGGAGCATTTGGTTTCCATTAGCCTGCAACCATATTATAAGCAGTTAAAGCTGATCGTTTCAGATACAGGTACCGGAATTCCGGTAGATTTTCTGCCCTATGTATTCGATATGTTTTTTAGGGGAAGTGAGATGGCTACCGGAAGTGGCCTGGGCCTGTACCTCACCAAGCTATCGGTCGATAATCTGCAGGGTAGTGTCGCTATTAAAAGTAAAGTCAATCAGGGAACTACGGTAACGGTAGTACTTCCCAATCTATAAGGTTTAGGGCATCATGCTAGTTAGTGAGGAGATAATACATAATAAGCTTAAGCCGGTATACGAAAATAAATTTGTAAGCCTTTTTACTGATGAAAGCAAAAAGGCTTTGGTATGCCAGACACAAGCACCCTATTTATCCATTGAAGTCTTCAGAAGTAATTTTCTTCAATGCTCAGAAATTATAGGTGAAAGCAATATCAGCAAGTTTGTTTTTGATAAAAGAAGCTTAAGAGCGTTTCACCAACCCTCTATGGAATGGTATTTTGTTGTATGGAAGCAGGAAATGTATGCCACCTGGGGGCTACGCCAGCACCGTAAAATATTGCCGGCAGAACCCTGGTTCCGTACCTGTGTAGAAGCTGGTCGCAGTGAAATCGAAAAGAAATTTCCCGACAATATTTTCGGTCAACTGGATATTCTCTATGCCTCGACCCTGGAAGAAGCACTTAGAATATAGTGCTGCGATGTCCATGAATTTCAGGCTCCGTTGAGCAGCTCCTTATCTGACAAAGACCCATTCGTTATCTGCCGAATGCGCTTCGCTGTAACCATAGCCCTCCCTGTTAAAACCTTTGATTGTTTCGGGATCTTCTAAGCGGTTGCGCAGGATGTAATCCGTCATCATGCCACGAGCCCGTTTGGCAAACAGGGCGATAGTGCTGTACTTACCTTCTCTAAACTCCTTAAATTGGGGCGTAATAATACGTCCTGCTATTTTTTTTGAATGCAGTGCTTTGTAGTACTCATTGGAGGCCAGGTTTATCAGCACAGGCTGCTGTTGCTGTTGCTGCGTTTCATTGATAGCCCTGGTAAGATGGTTGTTCCAGAATTTATAAAGATCTGCCCCACGTTTATTCTTTAGTTTTATTTTCATTTCCAAACGGTAGGGCTGTATTAGGTCCAGGGGGCGCAGCAGACCATACAAACCAGACAGGATGCAAAGGTGCTGCTGTGCATACGCCAGGTCTTCAGCAGTATATTCTTCTACCGGTATGCCCGTATACACATCACCTTTAAAAGCAAAGAGCGCTTGTTTTGCATTATCTGGCGTAAACGCGGGCTGCCACTGCTGATACCGGCTGTAATTAAGCTCGGCAAGATTTTCGCTGATGTCCATTAGCTTTGCCAGCGCTGCAGGCTTCATTTTTTTTAGGGCCTTTACCAGCAGTTGGCTTTCGTTTATAAAGCGAGGCTGTGTATGACCAACAGCTTGGGGTAGGGGTGCAAAATCCTGTGTCTTGGACGGGGATACGATGATGAGCATGTGAAAAGAATAATCCAGGGCCTAAGATAATGGCTGCAAAGGTGGCAGACAACTGACAAACAGAAATGTATTGCTTATGGAAAAACCAGGGTATGGCCCATAAATCATAGTCCGGTAGGTTTTGGGCTATAGGCAATCAACTAATAACCATGTCTGACTAAAGGATTGGATAAGCAAAGTCAGTATTTTTATTCAAGGTTAAGGGTAAACAACCAGGCGAATGCTGGTGATTTAAGCAGAAGCCTGCATAAGCACCTGTATAACCCGATGCTGACATCTTGGCTAAAGTGTGCATCAGAAGGACAAATCAGACAATATTCAGACAAGTTCTTACAACAAGCATAGAACTCCATTACAGCCCGATGCCGAGTTTTAAATGATCTTTAGTAAGTGCTTTTAATTCCTCTGGCTATGCGCCATAAATTTAACAATGCCGTTTTAGCAGGGATGTATATTCTTATACAAAGAAAAAGCCGGTCGTTCAACCGGCTTTTCTGTTTGGGCATTTATAGGTTAATCCATTACAAAGATACTTCCGTAAATCTTATTGATTGTGGCCTTGTCATTGCCATAGAGGTTCCGATAACGGATCAGGTACGGATAATTGCCCATCGGCACCAGATCACCGCCTTTTCTTCTACCGTCCCACTCAAAATCATTATCGTTGCTTTGCCAGATTACCTCGCCCCAACGGTTAAAGATCAGCACCTCTATGTTTGTCATGAATTCTGCCATGTGCGGGTTTAGGATGCTGAATACTCTGTTTTCCGGATTAACACTGTTAGGATTAATGGCATTGGGTAGCGCCAGCTGTGGTGTGCAGCTAAGCACCACATCAAAAATTGCAGGGTCGGAGCAACCCTCAACTTCCACTTCATACTTACCCACCTCAGTTATGTTCATTACATAGCCACCAGGAATAGACCTGCGCACACCTTCGTCGTACCTAAACCAACCTGTAATTACATAATCGGTAGGGATGGTAACGGTAACGCTGCTCAGCTCAGGATTTTCCCTGCAAATATTGTAATTCGGAATCACCAGCTCCGGAATGCTAGCTACGTCAGCTTCGGCTGTTGCAGCAGCACCATTGCAACCGGCATCAGATGTGGCGGTAACTCTATAACGGCCGTCGGGCACCATAATCGTTGCAGTGCTGGCCTCTAGTTTTACCTCCTGGCCATCTGTGATGTTATACCAAACATAGGTAATAACCCCATTGTAGCTGGTTTGTGCCGTCAGCTCATTCAATGCTTCAACCCCCGGAACCCGGCAACTGGGCTCTACTATAATTTCCAAATCCTGGATTCCGTTCAGTACATCCACATTGATCTCTTGAGATGCCGTAGGACAACCATTACCACTGGTCGCTTCATCTGTAATGGTAACACTATAGGTGCCGCTTTCGGTGATGCTCGTTCTTCCGGTAGTATTGGTAACCCCATTCGAGAAGGTGAAAATAAAATCTCCACTGCCACCCTGTACTTCTGCCAGCAGTTCTGCATTTCCGTTACAATCGTTGTTGATGGCCCGGAGCGTAACGATTGGCGCAGGCACGATGTTAATGGCCATGGTATCGATGCGGAAACAGGCTTGTGCAGGGTCATTAGACCGCACTTCTATCAAGTACCGGTAAGAGGCTGCCTGGTCTGTATTGATATCCGCAAGTGATTGCTCAGCAGGGGGAGTACCGGTAATAAGCTCATTGAAAGGTCCAAAATTAATGGAACGGGACCAGCTGATGGAGTGATTGGCAGGAACTCCATTGGCAACAAGCGTCTGCCTGGGGAGTGTTTCGCCTACGCAAATGGTGATGTCATCACCCAGATCTGCCTCGGGCCTTGCATCTACTACATCAATAAAATAAGGATCTGCCTGGCAGCCGGTTGGGCCTATCACATCGAGCCTGTATACACCTGCTTCCGTTACAACCTGAGTTTGGGTGGACCCAAGAATGGCTCCGGATATATTATTGGACCAGATAAACTGATATCCGGTAGGGTCTGCTACCACTACACCATCAAGGCTTACCTGTCCCTCGAGGGTTATGGACTGATCTTCGCAAAGGGTAACGGGCAGTGCATTGGTAATGGCAGCCTCTGGTTTTGCATATACTGAGAAGAGCATTTCCACAGCAGACTCATCGGGATAATCAGTAGGATAGGTCAGGTTGCAGGCAACTAGTTTCAGCACCACTTTATAATCTCCCGGAGGGAGCGTAAAAGTAGAGGTGCTGTCAGATCCCGGCCCTGCGCTCTGAATCATTGTACCCAGATTATTTCCACCCCAGATTTCAAATATATACTGCTCGTTATTATAGCGACGGGTGCCCGAAACGGTTACTTCTGCCTGACCGCTATCGTCTGTTACGCAAACACTGGTAGCCATAACGCTGGGGTCTTGTACAGCGCTGCCCCTGGGTTGCGCCAGGTTGGGAAGCCCCAGCCGGCTGGTATTGCCTTCCAGGTCTACACCGTCTGCCCGATAAGCAGTCGAAGCATTCGCAGTCGTCAGACTATCGTCGGGTGCCTGCACAACTCCTACAAAGCCAGAACCGTTGCGGGCTACATATAGTGCCCGGTCCGGGCCAAGCTGCAGCGCACCCAGCGCTTCGTTCACCCGGGCCACTTCTACCAGGCTGTTGATGGTTTCTTCAGCCCGGAAAGCGCTGTCGATGCTGAGCTGATGCAGGGTGGAGGTGCTACCGGTAAGGGTAAAGAAGAGGCGTTCGCTGCTGGGAGAAAAAGCCAGACCATAGATACTGCCGCTACCTTCTATGGGTACCGTAATATGATCTTCATCTTCTACCTTGCCGCTTTGGGCATTGAATTTAAAAATCTCAATTGAATTACCACCACCACTATTAGGAAGCGCTACTGCCAGAAGTGTGTCATTTGGCGCCAGCACCATATATCCTTCAGATTGTGGTTCATCGATAACACTGCCAGCCTGTGAAAATACAGGGGAGCCTATACCGGCTGCGGTAACAGGATAGCTGATAAAACGATTATTACCAAGTTCGTGTGCAATAACCCAGCCGCTGGTAGATGTGCCGGCCAGCTTTTCGGCTACTTCAGGAAACAGCAGGCGTGCTCGTACATATTCACCCGAAGATTTGGCTTCCTCCAGATCGGGTGCCGGAGGCGTTGCTGTGCCATTGCCTTTTAAATCGGCAACAGAATATCGCAAAGCCCTAAAGTCTGCCGGATCATTGGAAATAGTAAATACATAATGCTGCGTGGCATCATTGGGATGGGGCATCAACAGGGAGTTCTGAGAAGCATTGAGACTGCCGCCAAGGCTCTCGGTAAGCGTTCCCGGCGCAATATCATCTATCCCGTCATTGTTGGCATCGCGTGTCCAGAGCGTAACACCATTGGTGTAGAAGAGCGGGTCAGAGTTGGCATCTACCGATATGGTAGTACCCTCCGGTGCCTCATTGGCTCCACGCATCTGGCTGTCATTGGTAGCAACCGGTGGCTGGGAATTAAAGTCCAGGCCGGCGCCATTGCCAAAGTACCAAACGTTGCTCTTGGAAGTTTCATCGTTGTAAACAATTACCTCAAAGGGAGCATATACCTCACACTGGCCGGTATTTACCACCACATAATAGGTGCCTGCCTCCGGGTATCCGCCATTGGGCAGCCGCTGGTTCTCCATAGCTGCCACCGTAATCTCATTAGCTACCTCAATAGATTGTTTACCAACCTCCTCCACACTCAGGGGTTTATACCAAGTAACAGTATAGCCGGCAGGTACCGGTTGTCCGCCAATGGTCAGCGTAATGGTAGAATCTGCATTAGGGCAAATGATATACTCGGGCTGTATATCCAGCTGAGCACCTTCATTTACAGTGATGCTTTGTGTCACCTCCCGCACATCGCCAGGAAAGTAAGCTCTTAAGGCTACTTCAGCCTGACCGGCCGGGTCCAGCGGAATAGAAGGTTGTATTTCACGCGAAACGAGGGCACCATTCACATACCATTCTACGCGCTCAGGTCCATCTTCTGTAAAAATAGGATAGAAATAAGTAGGCGATTGTGTGCAGGCACCTGTATAGTCGAAGTCCAGGCTAAGCTCACGGAAAGCAGGAAAGGCCGAACGAGAGAAGCGGGAGCCTCTAAAGTCAATATTACCGACAATCTCAGGTGTAAAGTCTGGTCTTGCGCTGGTGGGGTCTTCTACTTTACCTACCAGGCTGGCTCCGCCGGCAGTAGCCTGGTACAGCAGGTACACCTGGTCATTAGGGCCGGTGCGCAGGTCCAGGTGCTGGGCAAAGCTTGCATTCTGTATGGTGATGGCAGGGGGTGGTCCTGCAGCGGGATCATAATCGGTAAAGTCGTAACGGAAAAGACCGCCATTGCTGCCCGAAGCATTTACCTCTTTAGCAACGAACAGAAAACTATCCAGCCAGGCAAGCCCGGTGATAGCGCCATTGGCTGCACCCGCATCTTCCAGACTGCCCAGGTTTACCAGCTGTGCAGGATCGGGCTGATCAGGATCTGCCAGGAAACCATACAGCAGCACTGGAAAATCCTGGGTGGTAGCGCTATTGCCTACGGCCAGGATACCAGTTTCTTCTGAAAAAGCAATAGAGACAGGATTGAAGTCTGGCAGGGTGGTAGTAGTGGTCACCTGGGTAACTGCAGGCGCTGTGGGGCCAGTTACACGTACAAGCGAATAGCTGGCGCTGTTCCCCTGCAAGGGTACAACAAGCCAGTATACATAACCATTGCCGGAGGTACCTCTGATCACCTCCATAACGCCAGCAGCAGTGCCACCAATGTTGAGCGGTTGCCTTGGACCCAGGGTTTGTGCATCAGCATCGAAGCGTGCGTACTGCAGGCTTCTTGCGTTATCGATAAAGAAAAGATAGAAGGCGTTGTTTTCGCCTGGTATAGGCGTAGCGTGTACAGGTTGCGGTAGGCTGGGATCGCCGGGCAGGTTGCTGGCAATAACCGTATTGTTTGCACCAATCAGCTGACTACCATCGGAGTAAAATAACAGGTTGCCCGAACGATAATCTGTGGCAACCAGGCTGCCAGCTGCACCATAAGGGGTAACCTGACCGGTATTTAACGTTGCTCTTCCGGCAAAAGACAGCCATTGGGTAGAGTTACCAAAATACCACTGGCTATTTGATAAATCTTGTCCAAAGGTGCACAGGGGTAGCAACCCAATAACCACCAGTAGCATGTGCCGCAGGCAGTTAGGTATAAAAAGATAATTTTCTTTCATGTAAGATAACGGATCCGTCACCGTATAACGTTATAAGATACAAAAATGCTGTATCATCCTGATAGAGAAAAGTGCTTTTATAGATATTAGCATGTAATTTAGTGGGTAAAACTACATCAGTTTTTAGAAAAGCATTTCATTTTGTAATATTCAGTCACTAAATAAAGTTTTGTTTAGAAAGCGGCTGCTCCCTTATTTATATGAATAAAAATAAATTTATACTGCTGGGTATACTGTTCTTATGGGGAGCCCAGCTTTGGGCGCAGGACCCTCAGTTTTCCCAGTATTATGCCAATCCTTTATACCTGAACCCTGCGCTTACGGGCAATACCTCAGCAGGCCGGGCAGGGGTAAATTTCAGGCAGCAATGGCCCGGGCTGGATGCTACCTTCACCACTTATTCTGTTTATGCCGATAACTATTTTGGCGACTTTAACAGTGGCGTTGGGGCCATCCTGATGCACGACAGGCAGGGAACCGCCGGACTTTTAAGCACAAGCCTGCACCTGCAATATGCTTATCAGCTGGCTATTACCAATAAAATTACCTTTAGACCAGGGGTGAGCCTGGGAGTGATGGAGCGACGCCTCGATTTCTCCAACCTGCGTTTTGCCGGTCAGTTCAATGGCAGCGGCTTCGATCCCATCAGCGCCAGCGGAGAAAACTTTAGTGACTTCGATCCTTTTTATCAGTTCGACCTGAGCCTTGGTGGTATGTTTTATACGCCGCGCCTGTTTATAGGCGTTTCTGCTAATCACCTTAACGAACCGGGCTATGCTTTTTCAGAAAACAGCAACGCTACCCTTCCCCGAAAATATTCCTTTCACGGAGGGTACCGAATTCCCTTGCGGGCAGATGCAATCCGGAATGAATATGACAGGTATGGGCGGGAACGGAGCATTACACCCACGGCAGAGTTTAAAATGCAAAAAGAATTTAAGCAGCTAAGTGTAGGTGCTTATTTAACCTATCAGCCGCTGGTGGTAGGGGTGTGGTACAGAGGGTTGCCTATTGGAGGCATAGATGAAGTAGACAACAAAAATGAATCTGCCATTATTCTGGTTGGCCTCATGCACCGCAATATGAACATTGGCTACAGTTTTGATTACACCCTGAGCAGCCTTGGAATGGAAACAGCCGGCGCACATGAAGTAAGCCTGGCCTATACCTTCCAGTGGACGCGCGATAAAAAACCACCAAGAAATGTAAGACAGATTCCTTGTCCTGATTTTTAAGACTGGCTTTGCCGGTCTTTTTTTATGTTTTTATCAGTTTTATTACCTGTTAATAATTTATGCTTTTTTCTCCTGAAGCGTTACTTCTCCTATTAATCTGGCTGGTAATACTTGGTTACTGCTTTGAACTTGTGCTCGACTGGCTTAATTATACATATTTAAAGAAGCCTTTTCCGCCACAACTGGCACCCATCCTCACCGCAGAGAAATACGCCGAAAGTGTGCTTTACCAGCGGGACCGCAAACGCTTTGGGATGATTTCCGGTGCCTTTAGCTTTCTGTTGATGTTAAGCATGCTGCTGTTGGGCGGGTTTGGCAGGTTGGATGTTTTCCTGCGCCAGTGGGTGGAGCAACCGATCGGCCTGGCCCTTTTATATTTTGGTGTATTATTGCTGGCATCGGACGTGCTCAGCCTGCCATTTCAATGGTACAGTACCTTTGTGCTGGAAGAAAAATGGGGCTTCAACAAGACTACTCCCCGTACATTCTGGCTGGATAAGCTTAAGGGATATTTGTTGGGAATCTTCTTTGGCGGACTACTACTGACAGTTTTACTCTGGCTGGTGCAGGCGCTGGGCCAAAATTTCTGGCTGTATTTCTGGGGCATACTGATCCTGTTTATGCTGCTGGCCAATGTCTTTTACACCAGCATCATCCTGCCACTTTTTAATAAGCTGGTGCCACTTCCGGAAAGTAAGCTAAAGACTGCACTGGAAACATACAGCCGGCAGATCAATTTTCCGCTTAAAAATATCTATGTAATAGATGGTTCAAAAAGGAGCAGTAAAGCAAATGCTTTTTTTGCAGGTTTGGGGAAGCGTAAGAAGATAGTTCTTTACGATACGCTCATTGAAAAACATACCGAGGAAGAAATCGTAGCGGTACTGGCACATGAGGCCGGGCATTACAAAAAGAAGCATATCCTGAAAGGCTGGATTTTGTCTGTCTTACAAACAGGGCTTATGCTGTATTTGCTTAGCCTTGTGATGGGCAGCAAATCTATTAGCAGTGCACTGGGAGCGGAGGAAGCTTCTTTGCACCTAAGCCTGATTGGCTTCAGTATTTTATATACACCTGCTTCCCTGCTAT